>JARFRT010000205.1 GCA_029287105.1 Akkermansiaceae bacterium
CAACACCGCCATACGCGCGATCAAAAAGGAGTGTGCCGACCGGGTTGAATGGTTTGAAAAGCACGACAAGCTGATCGAAGCCCAGCGGATCCGTATGCGCACCGACTTTGATATCGAAATGATGCAGGAAATGGGGTTTTGCCAGGGGATCGAAAACTACTCGCGCCACCTCACCGGTCGGGAGCCGGGCGCCCGTCCCTACACCCTGCTCGACTTCTTCCCCGCCGATTACCTCCTGCTCATGGACGAGAGCCACGTCAGCGTGCCGCAGGTGGGCGGGATGTATGAAGGGGACAAGAGCCGCAAGACCACACTGGTCGAACATGGGTTCCGGCTGCCCAGCGCGCTCGACAACCGTCCGCTCAAGTTCGACGAATTCATGCAGATGACCGGGCAACGGGTCTATATTTCCGCCACCCCGGGGCCATTCGAGTTCATCAACTCGCGCCCTGACAACAAAAAGTTCATCCCATGGAAGCGCGGCGAGATTTCCGCCGCCCAGGCGCTGAAACAGATCCGCAAAAACATCACCCCGAGCGGCGCGGATCAGGACGTGGACGACTTCGATGTGCGCTCGGCGGGAAGTCATTTGATTATCGAGCAAATCATCCGCCCGACAGGACTGCTCGATCCGGTGATCACCCTGAAGCCGCTCAAGGGGCAGATTGATGAAACCATCGACATGTGCCGTGAGCGGGCCGACCGCGGCGAGCGCGTCCTGATCACCACGCTGACCAAGAAAACGGCGGAAGACCTTGCCGAATACATCCAGGAAACCGGTCTCAAGGTGCGCTACATCCATGCCGACGTCGGCGCCATCGAACGGGTTGAGATCCTCCGTTCGCTGCGCAATGCCGAAGTTGACGTATTGGTCGGCATCAACCTGCTGCGTGAAGGCCTCGACCTGCCCGAGGTCTCGCTTGTCTGTATCCTCGATGCCGACAAAGAAGGGTTCCTCCGCAATGAAACCTCGCTCATCCAGACCGCGGGCCGTGCCGCCCGCCACATTGACGGCGAATGCGTGCTGTTCTGCGATGTTGTCACCGACTCCATTCAAGCCCTGCTCAACATCACCGAGCATCGCCGCAAACGTCAGCTCGAGCACAATGAAAAACACGGCATCACCCCTCAAAGCGTCGTCAGCGCGGTCCAGGAAAGCCTGAGCCATTACGAGGCCAACAAGGAATCCGCCCAGCACCTCAATCAAACGATGGTTGCCGAGGACCAGGCCAGCTACAACACCGTGGTGGTCATCGCCGAACTCGAAGAGGAAATGCGCGAGGCCGCGGCCAAATTAGAGTTCGAACGCGCCGCCCATTTGAGGGACCAGATCAAGCAGCTCAAGTCAAAGAACCCTTAACTGGAGCCGTTTTTGTCCTCCCGCATTGCCTTCAAGCGCTGTTCATGGTCGTCGAGGATGAACAGCGAGCGCTTGAAATCAATCAGGCCGGATAATTTCCTGGCCTCGGCGCGTGAGCGGGTATCGATATGGAGCACCATTTTCCCCATATCCACCCCGGGGATGTCCTTGACCAGCTCGGGATTGGAAATGCGCAGGATGATCCGGCGGATCCGGAACCACTGCTTGATGACCTCCACGTGTTCGATTTCGCCGTAGGGAAGCTCTATGGTGTTCATCTCACCCTTGCCTCCCCTGAAAACGCTCCCCTTCATCCGCCAGCTGAGGGCGACATGATCGGGCAGAAAACGGAGTTTTCCGAGCACTTCCTGCCGGCCCAGGGGATCGGTGGCGGGAATGCTGAAGTGGATGTTGACGGGATCGATGGATATCATCGCCCGGCGATCATAAAAAAAACAGCGCCCCGGGCAAGTGATTCTTTGCCCGTGCGCTGTTGTCTCAAATTCAAATGGCTCAATACTAACCAGCAACGGGTGCTAGTTAACAGCCACGGCATCGGAACCGGTTTCGCCGGTACGGATACGGATGGCTTCCTCAACAGGTGAGATAAAGACCTTGCCGTCACCGATCTTTCCAGTGTTGGCGCTCTTGACGATGGCCTCGGCAACGGTGGCCGAATCCTCGTCATCAACGATGATTTCAAGCTTTACCTTGGGGAGGAAATCGACGGTGTATTCACTGCCGCGATAGATCTCGGTATGGCCTTTTTGGCGGCCGAATCCCTTGACTTCGGTGACGGTCATTCCCTGAACGCCTACTTCAGCGAGGGCTTCCTTAACCTCTTCAAGTTTGAAGGGTTTGATAATGGCTTCGATTTTTTTCATGATGGTCGGTGGTTGGTAGTCTATGATTTATGCCCCTCATAGCAAGCAAGCATCGTGCCAATTTTCACTTGTTCTGAAAAACAACTCGCTCATTTACTTAGGATTTCTTTATTTTCGTGTGAAACGCGCCCCTGGCAATTGCTGCACCAGGCCTTGTATTTCCAGCTTGAGCAGAGTGGCATTCACTTCCGAGAGCGGCAGGCTGGTCGCGGACAGAAGCTCGTCGATGCGTAGGGTTTCCCCGTCGAGGGCATCCACAATGCAACGCTCCGCACCGGCAAGCTCGGGAAGAGCGCATGAATCCATCACAGCCTGAATGGGCCCGTCGTTCAAGGGTAAAAGGGAGATATCGTCGAGAATGTCATGCCCGCCGGTCACCAGAGTCGCCCCCTCGCGGATGAGGGAATGACAGCCGGCGGAGGTGGGGCGGTCGATCTGACCCGGCACGGCATAGATCGTTTTGCCCAGCTCGCTGGCCAGATTTGCGGTGATCCGGGCACCTGACCACTCGGGGCACTCGACCACGAGCACCGCCTTCGCCCAGGCGGCGACGATCCGGTTACGCATGGGGAATGTTTTTTTGCTGGGGGCGGTATTCAGTGGAAACTCGGAAACGACGGCACCGTGCCCTGCGGCGATTTTCTCGGCGAGTGCCATATTTTCCGGCGGATAGATCTGGCCGAGTCCCGAGCCGAGCACGGCGATGGTGCGTCCTTTGGCGGCAATCGCCCCCTCGTGCGCGTGGGTGTCAATGCCACGGGCAAGGCCGGAAACGATGGTCAGACCACTCGCTGCCAGTTGAAAGGCAAACTGACGGGACGTCTGAATCCCGTAATGGGATGTCTTGCGTGAGCCGACAATCGCCAAGGCATGTCGGTCGGTTTCCTGAATTTCCCCCCAGACGTAGAGCACCAGGGGCGGGTCGTAGCTCTGTTTCAGTGGCTCGGGATATCCGGGATCCTCCTGGGTCACGATCGAGAGGCCGCGGTCGCTGACCTGTTTGAGTTCCGCCGACAGATCGATGCTGTCCTCCCAGCTCCGGATGGCCGCGGCTGTTTCCCGGCCCATCCCCTGCACCGCGGTGAGACGCTCGGTGGCGGCTGTCAAAATAGCCTCGGCGCTGCCAAAGTGGTCGATCAGCCTGCGCACGCGTACCGGACCGATCTTCGGCAGCATGTTCAGAGCGATAAGGGCTTCGCGGGAAGTCATGCCGCCAGCTTAAGTTTTAAACGCTCAATGCCAAATACCAATTTAACAAATCTGCTAGATCGCTGGGTGGGGGGCGTAAAAAAGCCCTCCCGTGTGACGGAAGGGCTTGTGAAATGGTTTTTGTGAAAGTGGTTTAAAACCGGGTCCTGGCCTGGGCCAATCAAGCGTTGAGCTTGGGCTTGCCGGCGCGGCGGACTGATCCGAAACGCTTCTGGAACTTGTCGATCCGGCCTGCGGTGTCCACAAACTGCTTCTGGCCGGTAAAGAACGGGTGCGAATCGGAGGTGACACCCATCGAGATGATGTAGTGGTCGACGCCGTCGATTTGCTCTACCTTGGCCGACTTTGCCGTGGAGCGGGTAATGAAGCGCGTTCCAGTGGTCATGTCTTGAAAGGCAACGGGATGATACTCGGGATGAAAATCTGTTTTCATAATTGGTTTGGGTTGCTGCCACCACGTTTCCGGCGCGGCGGGACGGGGAAAATGCATTATTTAGACGAGGTGTCAAGTCGTTACCTGCCGAGAACCTGCATTTTTCCGCCCCGGCGGGAGTTGCGCGGCGTGCCGGCCTGCGCGCCATCCGCGAAGCAACGGACGAACATACAGTCAAGTCACCCACCGCCACGCGCTGGGCGGGCGCGTCGGAGCGCACGGGGGAAGATCACCTGGAAATTCTTCGACTTCTCATTATCAACCGTGTTCGCCTGCACCGCAAGAAGATCCTTGTAGGGTCGGGGTTCCGTGGAGTGGCCGGGTTTTCGGAGCGACCGGAATGCTGGTAGCGATTAAAAGTACCGCAGCATCGCGTCCTTATGTTGCGCGTCGTCCTTCGCGAGCAGGATGAAGGTGTTCTCCTTGTCCCGCCAGCGGGCGACATTCCACTTTGTCTTGCGGCAGTGGTAGCAGTCTTTCTTTTTGACCTGATCCAAGGTGGGCAGGTCGCGGTCCTTGACATAATCATTTTTGACAACGATCAGGTGCACCATGCCGCCGGTATCCTCCAGGAAGCAAACCAGGGACGCCTCCTTGTCACCCGGGAGCATGATTTTTTTGCAGCCCAGGCTCTTCATTTGCTGCAGGCTTGCCGGGATGGTTGACGCGGCGGGAAGCTCATGGCTGACCAACCAGGTATTGATACTTTGCGGGTCCCCATTTTCCATATCCAGATTGAGGCTGGCATTGAGCATGCGGCCCGCCTGCTGCTGGATCTCATGGGACGCCAGCCTTTCGCCGGTGCCGTCAGCATGGCCGGCGGTCATCTGGAAAGCGGCGAAGCCACCCAGCACAACGGCTGCGGCGACGGCTGCCACCTTGAACCAACCGCGGCGTCCACCCCCTTTGACCGGCATGGCGGCGACTTGACCCGCCGCTTTGCCTTCCTGGACTTCCATGGCGGCAATGATTTGATCGCGCAGGCCTGCGGGCGGCTGCACCTCACCGAGGGCGTCACGGAGCAGATCATCCATCGCGGCCTCCATTTCAGGGTCGGCAGGTTTCTCACCACGCATCACCGCGAGGATGTGCTGCCTGAGTTCCTCGGGGATTTCCACCTCGCAGAGTGCGGCGGCAAACGCGGCATCGGCGGAGCGCTCGTCGGCGAGCCATTCACCGAGTTCA
>JARFRT010000231.1 GCA_029287105.1 Akkermansiaceae bacterium
GTCTCCGGCGAGGGACGGTTCAAGGCCGTTTGTAATGGCGACGCCACCTCACTGGAAATGTTCCACCTGCCCACTATGAAGGCATTCAGCGGCAAGCTGGTCGTGCTGGTGCAATCATCCGAAAAGGCCGGAAACGCGACGCTTAACGTCACCGGCCATGGACTGGAACCGACCCAAATGACCATCCGCACAAAGTGACCGCCGGGCCAATCCCCGCCCCCCTGCTTTTTTAGGCCACCGTATTTGCCCCCCTTGACAGGGCATGCCATGTCTGATAAATCCCTCCCTAGCATTCATTATAGCTTGAACCGTAAACACAGAAAGAGAACCAACCATGCCATTATCCAATTCATCCCGACGTAACTTCCTCAAAACAGCTGCAGGCGCCTCCGCTTTTTCAGCTTTCCCCTTCATCGCCAGGGCCGCCAAGGTCGCCCCCAGTGAGCGTATCAATCTGGCATGCTGCGGCATCGGCAACCGCGGTGGCGCCATCGTCGAAGAGCTGATGGACACCGGCATGTTCAACCTGGTCGCCGTCTGCGACACCCAAATGGGTGACAGGCACACGCAGAATATCCTCAAGAAATACCCGAACGTCCCCCGCTTCCATGACTTCCGCAAGATGTTCGACAAGATGGAAAAGCAGATCGATGCCATCTCGGCCGGAGTCCCGGACCACACCCACTTCCCCATCTGCATGCATGCCATGGCACTCGGCAAGGGTGTCTATGTCGAAAAACCACTCGCCCATACCCTTCAGGAGTGCAACCTCCTCATTGCTGCCGAAGCCAAGTATAAAGTGGCTTGCCAGATGGGTAACCAAGGCCACTCCGGCCCCAACTACTATCAGTTCCGTGCGATGGTGAAGGCCGGCATCATGGACAACGTCACCCGCATGGATGCCCACATGACCAAGGGCCGCCGCTGGCACAAATGGAATGCCGGCGTTCCCACCAAAGGCATGACCTGGGAGCAATGGCTCAATAAAGCCGATGAGATGCCCAAGGGCATGGACTGGGACACATGGCTGGGCCAGTCACCCTTCCACCCGTTCCACAAAGACTACATCAACGGCGACTGGCGCTGCTGGTATGACTTTGGCAACGGTGCACTGGGCGACTGGGGTGCCCACATCATCGACTCAGCCCATCAGTTCCTCAACCTCGGCATGCCCGAGTCAGTGACACTGGAAATGATCAAGGGACACAACAACCATGTGTTCCCGATGAGCTCGACACTGAAATTCCACTTCCCGGAACGTAGCGAAAAAATGCCCGCGATGGATATCGTTTGGAGCGAAGGTGTCGGCAACCTCCCTGTGCTCCCTGACGGCTATAGCAAAACCAAGTCTAACGATAAGGCCGCGCCTGCATCGGGCGGAAGCGGAAACAAAATCAAGTCCCTGCCCCCCGGCAAGATCATCCATCGTGCCGACGGAGCCAGCTTCAAGGGGTCGTCCCATGGCAACACCCTCTCCGTGATCAACAACGAACACGCGAGCAAGGTTGGCAAGATGCCCGATTATGAAAAAAACCAGCCGAACCACTTCATGGACTTCGCCCTGGGTGTCAAAGGCGAGAAAACCTGCAACTCCAGCTTTGCCGTCGCAGGTGAGCTCAGCAAGGTTCTCTGCCTCGGCTGCATCGCACAACGCACCAAGTCGTCCTTTAAATTCGACCGCAAAACCGAAACCATCACCGACCACAAAATTGCCAACCAACTGCTGGTCGGACCTCCGCCACGCAAGGGCTGGGAGGAGTATTACAAAGTTTAAAGTAACAAGCAGAGGGTATTCCGGAACGGCCTTTGACGAAGGTTGGTGAAGGGTGATTGCGGCATACCCCATCGGTTTCTATCCTCTGGATGGGACACGGACATCAACCCAGGGGTTTCCCCTGGGTTGAATGTTTAATGACAAAGCCTCGGCTCACCATGGCCATTACCTAAGCTCCATGATCGTCTCCCCTCAGTGGACACTTCAATTTTGAACCACGGAAATCACGGGAGCATTTCCAGGCGGAGCCTGTCTTGCTTGGATTTTGGAGCTTGAAACTTGGAGTTTTTGGAGTTCCCCCCTCTTACTTACTAAAGCCTCCCCTTCACCGCCACCATCAGCTCACGATTCGGATCCTGCCACTGCGCGTCATGCCCTTTGGCGTAACTGAAAAGGTCGCGGTGCATGTATTCGTAATACGCTTCTTTTTCCTCGTCGTTGAGTCGGTGCCAGATCGTCACATTGAATGCACGGGTCACCTTCTGCATCATTTTCAACGTCAGCCTTCTGCCCTTACGGGCCTTCTGCACCTGCTTGTGTGTCAGCTGTTCCGTGGATACCTCCACCAAATCATGGTTGCCTACACCCCACTCATCCATCATCCGGTCGAGTGGCTGGACGCCTAGATCACGCTGGTCCGATTCATGTGCACTGTCGCTCATGCATGTGCTCTATCCTAGAAATTCTCATTTGGAAACTGAATTTGGAGTTGGTTTTTGAAGTTTCAGACATATCTTGGCCCCATGCCCAGCAAGGAAGACATCCTCGACCTCTATTTCATGGACGCGCGCCACAAACTCATCGATATCGCCGCCTTCCTCGATCGCGTCGACCGGCACGATGGAAATACCGACTTCCGCTACGACGGCTTTCACAAGGCAATCGATGCCATGCTCGCGCCCGGCGACGTCCCACGCGCCCAGGCCGTGCTTGAGGCCCTGTCCGACCACAGCACCGAACCCATCCCCAAAGCCACCATCCAGGGTGCCTTCGGAGCGGTAAACCAGGAGTCAGGTGACGGGAGTCAGGTGTCAGGGGGCTGAATATCAACCTTGAAAGTCTACTCGCATGGTTCAACACGTCGAAGAATTAGAGGCATTTAAAAAATCCTATTCCCTCGCTATGCAAGTTTTCAAACTCACACAGAGCTTTCCACCAGAAGAACGATTTGCCCTGACTTCACAAATCCGGCGATCCTCTCGCTCCGTTTCACTCAACCTCAAAGAGGCATGGGCAAAACGACGTTATGAAGCTCATTTTGTCAGTAAACTGACTGACTGCGATGGGGAAAATGGAGAAACGGCAGTTTCGCTTAGTTTTGCACGCGATTGTGGATACATCACCCCTGACACAGCATCGCAACTTTTGGAAACGAACCGTCAAATAGGTAGCCTACTCGGATCGATGCTCAACAACCCTTCCCGCTGGACACTCAAACCCTGACTCCCGACACCTGTCCCCCGACACCTGATTATGAAATACATCGAACCACACGCCCATATGGTGAGTCGCACCACCGACGACTACCAGGCCATGGCCATGGCCGGCTGCGAGGTCATCTGCGAACCGGCCTTCTGGGCGGGTTTCGACCGCACCTCCGCCCAGGGGTTCTACGATTACTACCGTCAACTCACCGACTACGAACCGAAGCGCGCCGCCAAGTTCGGGATCGACCACTACTGCTGGCTCTGTATCAACCCGAAGGAGGCTGAGGACGCCGGCTTTGCCCGCGAGGTGATGGCCATCATCCCCGAGTTCATCGATCAGGCCAATGTGCTCGGTATCGGTGAGATCGGACTCAATAAAAATACGGTCAGCGAACTCAAGATTTTCGAGGAACACGTTGAGATCGCCCGGAAATACGATCTCCCCATCCTCATCCACACCCCGCACCTCGAGGATAAGCTCAAGGGGACCCGACTGATTGTCGACGCGCTGAAAAATGCCAACGTCGACCCCGGCAGGGTGATCATCGACCATGTCGAGGAACACACCGCCGGCC
>JARFRT010000274.1 GCA_029287105.1 Akkermansiaceae bacterium
GTTCAGGGACGTAAATACGCTTGGTGTGCAGGTTGGGTGAAACGGTACGCTTCACAACCTTGGTCACGTGACGACCAATTCCGCCCTTCTTCTTCGCAAGTCCTGAACGGTGAATTCTTCCCCCCATACGGACACGGGAACCTCTGATGCTGCATACTCTGGCCATTTCTTTAAATTTGTTGGATTTGAAATCTTGGTGCGCTTCGAAAAACGCTGCTTGTGGGCGGGGAGAAATACACTTCGGCGGCTGCCAGTCAAGGGAATTTGCTCTAAATCGGCACTTTAGCCTCATTTAAACGGCCAGAGGGCCAGGGTCACCCTCTCCCTGCAGCGCTTTTAGCGTGATTCAACCTGATTCGGGGCAGCAGCACCAGCATCACCCAAAGGGCCCCCGCAGCGCCACCCAGAGTGTCCGCCAACCAGTCCCCGTAGTCATTGCCGCTGCGTCCCGGGGTAAAGCCCTGATGATACTCGTCGAGCCGACCGATCACACAGCAGACCAGTGCCACCACCCCAAAGAGACGCAAAGACCCCACCTCGGACCATTTCAACCCGCCATGCGCAGCAAGCAGCACACCCCCACCGAAAAAATAAAGAAAATGGACGACTTTATCCAGATGGGGAATATCCGGACCATGTTTCGGCCCGGGATTGTGTGCCGACAGAAACCACAGCGTCACCGCCCAGACCCCGAACAGACACAAATACGCCGCGGGCCTCGTAGGAAGCCGCGCGACGACATGGTCCAGAACTCCGGATACGTGTTTGAACATCCCCCGGAGTTGTTTGTTCGTATTAGGCGAGCCCTTCGAGCGTCGACTTGAGCTTGTCAAGCGTGACGTTAGCTCCGGTGATCGTCTCCTTCACTTCACCGTCTTTGAAAAACAATAAACAAGGGATGGAGCGCACACCATACTTTGCCGCCAACGCTTGGTTGGTATCGACCTCGACTTTGCCCACATTGGCGGTATCGCCAACAGCATCGGCAAGCTGATCAATCAAGGGCGAGATCATCTTACAGGGACCACACCACTCTGCCCAAAAATCAACGAGAACAGGTTTATCCGAGTTCAAAACCTGGGCCTCAAAGTTTGCTTCATTATATACATTAGCCATGTGCGAAATATGCACCCAACAATCTGTACGTCAAGCGGGTTCATTCAAAGTCAAAGGCCGCCCATGAAATATCCATGAGGCGGCCCTGTAAAATAAGTTGTCGGCACTCCTGCGGCAGTGAATACCAAGGGGAGCTAGGTGAGATCTAACTGCTGTTGGGTGTCACCCTTAAAAAGGAAGACTCCCGGTCGCCCATGCCAGATAGGCAACAAGACCACCAAAAACCAGAAGAATAATTTGCATTACCATAGTTGTAGTTCGTTCAATTGAAAAAGTTCAAAACCCTCTCTGATCCAGAGAAATACGCCCAATGACGAGCGTCCGGAAGTTTTACTCAAATAGCTGCCCCCATCCAGGATTCTGTGGGGCATCGTGCACCCAAATACCCGCAGTGCCCAGTTGGACACCCAAAACAATCAATGCAGCAATCAGGGCAACCACAGAGAGAGCCGTGGCGACACCATCCTCGTTACCTGCAGCATCTTCATCATCGGCAGTCCGAATCGTAGCGGCCTGCGACGGTGCTGCCACAGCGCCCATCGGCTGGGTCTGCTGTAGTTGCACGGTGGCCTTAGGCAGCGGCTGGCTGGAAACCCCGGCAGAACCACCGGTTAGTGCCGCAGTGCCGGGACCTGTCGCCCCTGGCACGTTGAGCCTCACCGTCGGTGCCGGTGCGGCAGGCTTGGTAACAGAACCGCCTGTAAGCATCACCGTGGGCGCCGGTGCCGGTGGCTTTGTCGTTCCTGGACCTGACGTCTTGAGCGGAATGGTCGGGGCGGGTGCCGGAGGCTTCGATTCGCTCGGGGCAGGTGGGCTCACCGGGGCTGTCGGTGCACTCTTGTCCTGCGGCGTCGCCTTCAGGGTGACACGTACGGTTTCCTTGCGAAGCGGGACAGCTGAGGTCTTCTTCATGGGTTTGGGATCATTCTCGTCACTCATAGATTTTGCGCGGTTATTGGGATGATTGGTGTGTGTTTGCCGCCGGCCCCGATACATGGGACTCTGAGACGACTTCAAAAGAAGGATTCTTTTCATTAATAAAGCCTTCGCGCAGGCCCCATGTCAAACCCGCAGGTGATTTTTTTTAGTTGAACCACGCAGGCATCGCTGCGGGTCATGCTCGAAACCAACGGCTCGGCTGCCCTGCCTGGCATGGTTTCATGAAAAAACCTTTGCCCGCCGCCCGTTATTGTAAGACACCATAACCTATCAATGAACGAACCAACGAACTCAAGGCGCCAATTCCTCAAGACCCTCGGCGGAGCGAGCGCGGGCATTGCCGCCGTCAACATGGCGGCCCAGGCAGCCGTCGCCACGCCGCCACGCGCCACCGGCGCCCAGTACATGGGTGACTTCGCCGCACCTAAACTCGGTAAAATCAAGATCGCCATCATCGGCTGCGGCGCCCGCGGCGGCGGCCACTACAACCACCTCTCCACCTTCGAAGGCACGGAATTCGTCGGCATCTGCGACCTCTACGAGGATCTCGCCCGACGGGCCCAAAAAAAGGTCCTCGCCAATGGCAAGGGCACGCGACACCAGAACGTCAAACTCTACCACGGCGATAAGTTCGCCTATCAAAAAATGCTCGCCGAGACCAAGCCGGATCTTGTTTATGTTGTCACGCCGTGGGAATGGCACGCGCCCATGGCCATCGATGCCATGAATGCCGGGGCCCACGTCTGCTGCGAAGTCCCGCTGACCACCTCGCTGGAGGAATGCTGGAAGGTCATCGACACCTCGGAGAAAACCCGGAAACACTGCATGATGCTCGAAAACGTCAACTACGGACGCGACGAGCTGATGTTCCTCAACATGTGCCGCCAAAACGTTTTCGGCGAGCTCCTCCACGGTGAGGCCGCCTACATCCATGAACTTCGCGGCCAGATGAGATCCGTCGAGAAAGGCCGCGGCACCGGCAGCTGGCGCACCCACCACTGGGCGAACGAAAATGGCAACCTCTATCCGACCCACGGCCTCGGCCCGGTCGCGCAGTACATGAACATCGGCCGCACCGACGACAACTTCCGCCGACTCGTCTCGTTCTCATCCCCGGCCAGAAATCACGAACTCTACGCAAAAAAACACTTCAAACCCGACAGCAAACTCAATCAGATCGACTACTCCCAAGGAGGCGACATAAACACCTCCATCATCAAAACCGTGCTCGGTCGCACCATCATGGTGCAATGGGACGAAAGCTCCCCCCGGCCGTACACCCGCCACAACCTGATCCAGGGGACCCAGGGCACCGGTGCCGGCTTCCCGACCCGTATCGCCCTCGACGGCGGCGTGCCCGGTGGCCCCAAAGGGCACCACCAATGGGCACAAGGTGACGGACTGAAAGAGATGTATGCCCGCTACGACCATCCGCTCTATCAGCGCATGAAAAAAATTGCCCAGACCATGGGCGGCCATGGTGGCATGGACGCCATCATGAACTTCCGCGTCATCGAATGCCTCCGTCAAGGCCAGCCACTCGACCAGAATGTCTACGAAGGCTGCCTTTGGTCGGCCGTCACCCCGCTGTCACGCAAGTCCGTGGCCGAGGACGGCATGCCCCAGGATTTCCCCGATTTCACCCGTGGCCACTGGAAAACCACCGCGCCACTCGCCATCATCCAGTAAACCAGCGCGGCGATCCGCCCAAAAAGGAAGGACGCCCGGTGGTATCAACCACCAGACGCCCAGCCCTTTTTCGTCGTTATGTTCTCCCGTGGGAGAATTGTTTGCGTTTTCCTGTCGCTAACAAATTTTTCGTCGTCTATCCGGATGACCGCTTAAAACTGCGGCACATAGAGCTCCGACCCTTTGGCGAGCATCGTGTTCTTGCTCAGGCTCAGCCCGTTGAGTTCATTCAACTGTGTGGTGCTGGCTCCGTGCCTGCTGGCAAACTGACCGTAGGTCATCTGCTTATAGACGGTGATCGTGCGGATGGCGGGCTCCGAGGAACCTTGGGTTGAGGTGGGAGTGGACTTGGCCGGCGTGCGATCAGCGGGCGCATTACGCACCACTTCCTTCGTCCGAGTCTTAGGCTTGGGCGCATCGACATATTCAGCCTCCCTTTCGGCGTGCGCTTTTGGCTTGGGTACCGACTTCACGGGAGGGGTTCCTGCCGATTGATTCGCGGCCCCCGGCTTGGCAGATGCGTTCACCACCAGGCTTTGACCTACGCGCAAACGGGTAGGCCGCACGGATGGATTCGCCGCCACGAGACTCTGCACACTCACTTGATACTGGCGGGAAATCGAGTAAAACGTCTCACCGCTCTTCACCACATGCCGGGAAGATGGCCCTGTGCTCAGCGGCTTCTCGCGGGTATTCAGCGGCTTTCCAATGGAAGCCACCTCTCTCACCCCGTCCTTCCGCACCACAGGGGCGGCGGCCCGGGCAACAGCCGTTTCAGCTGTTTCAGCCGTTTCATACACGATCGCTGCGCCAGGAATACGCAACTTCTGCCCGATCAGGATCCGGTCATTACTCAGACTGTTGGCTTTCATGATGGCCACCACCGTCGTCTTGTGCCGGTAGGCAATGCGTGTGAGGATGTCCCCTTTTTTGACCGTGTACTCGCTCGCCTTGGCCGAGGCAGCGGCAGGCGCGGCAGAAACAGCCGCAGGACGGGCATCAGGCTTGTCCGCGTGGTAGGATTTCAGCTGAATCAACTCTTTCTCAAGCTGGCCGATCTTGCGCTCATGGGCATCAGCCCGCGCACGGAGGAATTCAATATCACTCGATCCCTGGGCCTCTTGGGAAAAAAGGGCGGCCACAGTGAGAGCGAAAACAGTGGAAGTAAGGGCATTTGTTTTCATAACGGAGCCCATTATTCTAAAAATTTCCCATCTTGCAAGAAAAAGTTTAAGATTTCTTAACCTGTTTAGAATTTCAGCCCTGAACTCCTAGGTTTTAAGGGGTTTTAGATGAGCCTTGGCCATAAAATTTATTTCCCCTTGGGTTGAATTGCGACTTTCCAAGTCGACCTAATCGTCCTCAAATGCAGTCGTGAACATACAAGCAAGCGATTACGAGAAGCTGGGATCCTTTTACCTCGGGCGCAGCTACGACCTGAAAAAAAGCGAACTCGACGAAGAACTGGTTCTCTATGATTCCAAGGACCTGGTCACCCATGGCGTGGTGCTGGGGATGACCGGATCAGGAAAAACCGGACTTTGCCTCTCCATCCTCGAGGAGGCGGCGATGGATAACATCCCGGCGATCATCATCGATCCCAAGGGCGACATCGCCAACCTGATGCTCACCTTCCCCGACTTCAAAGCTTCCGACTTCCGCCCGTGGATCAATGAGGACGACGCCGCGAAAAAAGGCAAGACCCCGGATGAGTTTGCGGAAAAAACCGCCAACATGTGGAAAGAAGGGATTGGCTCGTGGGGGCAAAGCCCCGAGCGTGTGCGCGAGTTCCGCGACAAGGTGGACATCAACATCTTCACCCCGGGCAGCAAGGCCGGCATTCCCGTATCCATCCTCAGCTCCCTGGAGGTCCCCCCCTTCGAAGTCCTCGACGACGGCGAACTGCTCGGCGACCGGATCGAAAGCACCGTCTGCTCGCTGCTCTCGCTGGTGGGCGTGGACGCCGACCCGATCCAAAGTCCCGAGGCGATTCTTCTGGGCACTCTCTTCAGCCACTGCTGGCAAGCGGGCCAGAACCTCACCCTCGAATCCCTGATTCGCCACCTCCAGAAGCCCCCCTTCGATAAGATCGGCGTCATCGATGTCGACTCCTTCATGGACGCCAAGGAGCGGCACAAGCTCTCCCTCAAGTTTAACTCGCTCCTCGCCTCACCGGGATTCGCCACCTGGATGGAAGGGCCGGCACTGGATATCAACGCCATGATGCATGCCCCCGACGGCAAACCGCGGATGTCAATCTTCTCCATCGCCCACCTCAGTGACACCGAGCGTATGTTTTTTGTCAGCCTGCTGCTCAATCAGATGCTAGGATGGATGCGCACCCAGAGCGGCACCACCAGCCTGCGCGCCATCCTCTACATGGATGAGATCTACGGGTTCCTTCCCCCGTCGGCCAACCCGCCCAGCAAAAAACCCATGATGACCATGCTCAAGCAAGGTCGCGCCTTCGGACTGGGCTGCCTGCTCGCCACCCAGAACCCGGTCGACCTCGACTACAAGGCGCTCTCCAACATCGGCACCTGGTGGCTGGGTCGACTGCAAACCGAGCGCGACAAGGCCCGCGTGTTAGACGGCCTCGAGGGGGCCGCCGCGTCCCAGGACGGCGGCTTCAACCGGCAAAGAATGGAAGAACTTCTCGCCGGCCTCGGCTCGCGTGTGTTCCTAATGAACAACGTGCATGAGGATGCCCCGGTTGTTTTCCACGTCCGCTGGGTGATGAGCTACCTGTGTGGCCCCCTGACCCGCTCCAAGATCAAATCCCTGATGGATCCTAGACGCGACAAGTTCCGCTCCGGCAAAAAACAGTTAGCCGCAGCGCAGTCGTCCAACCCGATGGCGATGCCGAGCGCACCGCCGGAGAACGCCGCCGGAGAACGCCCGGTCGTCGGCGCGGGCGTCACCGAGTACTTCGCGCCATTCGCCGGGGAACCTGATGGTATCAGCTACAAACCCGCCCTGCTCCGTGAAGCGAATGTGCACTTCTCCTCCAGCAAGTGCGGGATCGACGGATCTCGCCTGCTGCGCTTTACCAATGCGATCAACGATCAGGGCATCGACTGGGATCACGACGCCGGCTTTACCCAACCCATCAGGGCGCTCGACTCCGATCCCCGCAGCGGCTGCGGCTTTGGGGAACTTCCCGGCTTCGCCATGAATGCGGACAACTATAAGCAGGTGGAAAAAGACTTCGCCGACTACATCTACCGCAACGAGCGCGTCGAGATTTTCCACTGCCCGCTCTTCAAAACCTACTCGCAGCTGGGTGAAAGCGAAGGATCCTTCCGCGGTCGCCTCGCCACCCAGGCCCGCGAGATGAGGGACGCCGCCGTGGAAAAACTGCGCGACAAGTACGCGGCCAAGATCAAAGCCAAGCAAGGCCAGGTCGACCGCGCGGAAAACATGCTCGCCAAGGAAGAGGCCGAAGCCAGCAGCGCCACCTGGGACATCGGAGCCAAGGTTCTCGGAGGACTGTTAGGATCACTCCTTGGTGGCCGCCGTAGCTCATCATCAAGCACCGTCAGCAGTGCCGGTCGCGCCTACAAACAACGACGC
>JARFRT010000291.1 GCA_029287105.1 Akkermansiaceae bacterium
AATAAACTGCCAATCGTCTGAGCTTTCACAATCCTAAACGTTGGCGTCGCCGGATATCGTGTACTAAAATCGAAACTAGTTGCCAGAGTCAGCAAGCCGGTTGTGGTGTTGGCGGTGATCAGGTAGGCTTCTTCAGCCCCTGCCGCATTTTCGATATAACAGAGGTGGGGTTCGGCGGTCCACTGGGTTTCGCTCCAGGTGGTGACGCCTGTGTGGAGGGGCTGTGAGGTGCCGGCGAAGGTGCCGATGGATGTGGCCGTGGCCTGGTAATCGATGGCACCTCGGAGGGTGGCGGAAATGGCGGTGAGTTTCGACTGTCCTGCTGCTGGAGCGGCGGCGATGGTGATTTTCACGACACCTACGGGGTCGCTGAAAGTGGCGGCATCCAGTGAGGCGCTGATGAGCATGGGAAGCGCCAGCAAGCCGATGCGGTTGAGTGTGGAGTGAGCCATGGTGTTAATCAAATGGGTGCCGGGATAGAGGGTGGTTACGCCCCAAAAAAATGGGGACTATAGTAGCGACCTTGGAAAATAGTCATTTTTGGACCGGGTGGCAATCCCAAATTTGAGGAGTTATTGGCTCAAGAATTACGGGTTTGTTAACAAATAGGAGCCGAGGGCTTTATGGTTGGGCTAGGAGACGATTTCGGTGCCGATTCCCGAGCGGGTGAAGATTTCCAGGAGCAGGGAGTGGGGCGTTCGGCCGTCGATGAAGTGGACCTTGCCGACTCCTGCGGTGAGGGCGTCGAGGGCGGAGTTGATTTTGGGCAGCATGCCGCCTGAGATGGTGCCATTGGTGATGAGTTCGCTGGCCTCGGAGCGGTTGATCGAGGGGATGAGGGTGGTGTCGTCTTCCGGGTTTGAGAGGATGCCGGGCACATCGGAGAGGTAGACGAGTTTGGTGGGTTTGATGGAGCATGCCAGGGCGGCGGCGGCGAGGTCGGCGTTGATATTGAGTAGCTTACCTGATGATACCTCCTGCCCAAGTGGGGAAACGATGGGCACGATGTTGGAACTGAGAGCGTAGAGGATATCCTCGGGGTGGCAGGTGGTGACCTGGCCGACCTGGCCGATATCGACGGGGTTCCCTTGGGCGTCTTTGGCGGGGAGTTTTTCGGCCTCGAAGATGGATGATCCGTGGATGGCGGTGGCTTTTCCTCCGAAGTCGTTGATCGTCTCTACGAGCCCGGCATTGATGGTTCCGTGGAGGGTGGCCTCGACGATATCGATGGCTTCGGGGGTGGTGACGCGGAAGCCGCCGATGAATTGGGCCTTGAGGCCGGCTTCCTGCATGGCGGCCGAGATGGCTTTTCCGCCACCGTGGACGACGACGGGATTGATGCCGGCGACCTCGAGGAAGACGATATCGCGCATTACTTTGCGGACCAGGCTGGGGTCTTCCATGGCGGCGCCACCCATTTTGATGAGGAAGGTGTGGCCGCGGAACGACTGGAGGTAGGGGAGGGCTTCGATCAGGACCGATGCTTTGTTGATGGTGGCGTCCAGAGACATGCTGTTTTTTTAAACTCCAAACTCCAAAATCCAAATACCAAATTTTAAAAACAGCCAATTACGCGCGGATGACGGGTTTGGTGTTGGGGGTGTGGTATGCCTGCCCGGATATTTGTTTCCGGAGTTGTGACGGGATGAGGCATGCGCTGATGAGGGCGGCCAGGGGCGCGGAGAGGGCGAACCAGTGGTGGGT
>JARFRT010000405.1 GCA_029287105.1 Akkermansiaceae bacterium
ACTTCATGGTATCCGCCCGCATCGCACCGCAGCAGCCACAGCCAGCAGCCCCGGGAGGACTCCAACTCTACTAGCACTTCCAACGCCACCACCAACCCCGCTGGCCCAACCCCAGCGGGGTTTTTCTTTTCATTCTCCCCAAAAACCTCTACTCCTCACCCCCCGCCTCCCCAGAGACGCCCCATTTCCCATTTCCCATTTCCCATTTACTAATTTCTAATTCCCCATGTCCGACCAACGTAAACCATTTCCCTTCGCCGACTTCGAACCCAAGTGGCAGCAGCACTGGGACAAGCACAACACCTTCCACACCCCGAACCCGGGTGAAGACGGCTTTGATGCCTCCAAACCCAAGTACTTCATCCTCGACATGTTCCCCTACCCGTCCGGTGCCGGACTCCATGTCGGCCACCCCGAGGGATACACTGCCACCGACATCCTCGGCCGCTACAAGCGGATGAACGACCACAACGTGCTCCACCCGATGGGCTGGGACGCCTTCGGCCTGCCCGCCGAGCAATACGCCATCAAGACCGGCCAGCACCCGCGCATCACCACCGAAGCGAACATCAAGAATTTCCGCCGACAGCTCAAATCGCTCGGATTCGGCTACGATTGGAACCGCGAGGTCAACACCACCGACCCGCAGTACGTGCGCTGGACCCAGTGGATTTTCCTGCAGCTCTACAGCTCCTACTTCAACGAGGAAACGCAAAAGGCCGCCCCCGTGTCCGAGCTCGAAGCCAAGGGGTGGAGCCGGGAACAAATCGACGACGTCCGCCTTGCTTTCATCCACGAAGCTCCGGTCAACTGGTCACCCGATCTCGGCACCGTACTCGCCAACGAGGAAATCGAGGAGTGGAAATCCAAAGGCCACACCGTGGAACGCCGGCCGCTACGCCAGTGGATGCTGCGGATCACCCGGTACGCCGACCGGTTGATCAACGAGCTCGACGACCTCGACTGGCCGGAGTCCATCAAGCTGCTCCAGAAAAACTGGATCGGAAAATCCGTCGGTGCCGAAGTCATTTTTGACCTCCAAGGCCACGACGTCACCGTCTTCACCACCCGGCCCGACACCCTCTTTGGCGCCACCTACATGGTGCTCGCCCCCGAACACCCGCTGGTGACGGACATCACTTCCGCCGATCAAAAAGATGCCGTCGACGCCTACATCCTGGCCTGCGCCAACAAATCCGACCTCGAGCGCGGCGACCTCAACAAGGACAAGTCCGGCATCTTCACCGGCGCCACCGCCACCAACCCGGTGAATGGCGAACAAATCCCGGTCTGGATCGCCGACTACGTCATGATGAGCTACGGCACCGGCGCCATCATGGCCGTGCCCGGCCACGACGCCCGCGACTTCGAATTCGCCACCAAGTTCGATTTGCCCGTTATCCAGATCGTCCAACCCAACGACAACTCCGACTGGAAGGGCTTCACCGGTAGTGGAAAATCGATCAACTCCGGCTTCCTCGACGGCCTGAAAACGCGCGATGCCAAGAATGCCATGATCCAGTGGCTGGTCGACCATGGCAAGGGTCAGGCCAAGGTGAACTTCAAGCTGCGCGACTGGCTTTTCTCGCGCCAGCGCTACTGGGGCGAGCCGTTTCCGATCATCTGGGACAAGGAAAGTGGCCACCACTACCCCGTGCCCGAGTCCGAGCTCCCCGTGCTGCAACCGGACATGGACGACTTCAAACCCACCGGCTCCCCCGAAGGCCCACTGGCCAAGGCGACCGACTGGATCAACTACTCGGAGACCGCCCGCCGCGAAACCAATACCATGCCCCAGTGGGCCGGCTCGTGCTGGTACTACCTGCGCTACTGCGACCCGGACAACAGCGAGCGCTTCGTCTCCCAGGAAGCCGAGGAATATTGGAGCGGAACAGAAGGCACCGGCATGGTCGACCTCTACGTCGGCGGCACCGAGCACGCCGTGCTGCACCTGCTTTACGCCCGCTTCTGGCATAAGGTCCTGCACGACCTCGGCCACGTCTCCACCATCGAGCCCTTCCAGAAACTGGTCAACCAGGGCCTGATCCTCGGTGAGGACGGGGCCAAGATGTCGAAGTCGCTCGGCAACGTGGTCAACCCGGACGACGTGGTCGCCGAATACGGCGCCGACTCGCTGCGGCTCTATGAAATGTTCATGGGGCCATTAGAACAGGTCAAGCCGTGGCAGATGAAGGGCGTCGAAGGCGTTTCCCGCTTTCTCGCCCGCGTCTGGCGTCTCGCCTTCGAACAAAACCAGGAGGGAACCTGGGTGCTCTCCCATAAACTGACCGACGAGAAACCGACCGACAAAGCCCTCTTGAAAGTCCTGCACGAAACCATCAAAAAGGTCAGTGAGGACATCGAGAAGATGTCCTTCAACACCGCGATCTCGCAAATGATGGTCTGCACCAATGCCTTCACCCAGGCGGAAAAACTGCCCGCACTCCTGCTGCGTGACTTATTGAAGTGCCTGAATCCGTTTGCCCCGCACATCACCGAGGAAATCCACCAACAGGTCGGTGAAGCCTTCCCTACGGCGAAGTGCTCGCGCGGCCGCATCCTCGCCGACCGTGCCTGGCCGAGCTTCAACGAAGCCTTCCTTGTCGAGGACGAGGTCAAGATCGTCGTCCAGGTCAACGGCAAGCTCCGAGGCAAGATCACCGTCGCCAAGGATGCCGCCAAGGAGGAAATCGAAACCCTCGCCCAACAGGACAGCAACGTCCTGCAACACACCGAGGGGAAAACCATCCGCAAAATCATCGTCGTGCCCGGCCGGCTGGTCAACATTGTGGCTAATTAACGGGCCGGGGAATCAGGGGGAAAACCTTACCGCCGCTCTCTTTTTCAACCTGAGGTCGCCTTGGCCACTCAACAGGGGAAATTTTCAGCTTTTGAACGGTTGCGCCGTCAGCTACGCTAACAACCAATGAACGTCGAAAAAGTCAAATACGCGCTCTGGGCCGCCGATTGGGAGCGTTGCCTCCACTTTTACCGTGACCTGTTCAGAGGCGAGATCAGTTTCGCCTCCGAAACGTGGAGCGAGGTCGTCGTGGCAGGTGCCACCATCGGTATTCACGGAGGAGGCGAAGGTAAACGCACGTGGACAGGGCTCAGCTTCCAAGTGGACGACATTCATGCAGGCATTGCCAGACTCAAGGAACTTGGCGGAGCATTGGCCCGGGAACCGACCGATACCCCCGAGGACCCGATCCATCTCGCCATGTGTGTCGATCCGGATGGCAACGAGTTTATGATGACCTGCCGCAGGGACTAGTGTCCGACTAACCCAGCCTCCCCCGGTCCACTTTCTTGAGCCCGCTGACCACCAGGTCGTAGGAGTGGTCAATGAGGTCGCGCACGAGATCATCCGGCAGGGTTCCATCGAGACAGACCGTGTTCCAGTGCCGCTTGTTCATGTGGTATCCCGGAATGATCGCGTCATACTTGTCACGCAGTTCCAGCGCGCGGTCGGGGTCACATTTCAGGTTGACCCGCGGCGGCACGTCATCGGGCACCGTCAACGCGAACATCTTGCCGCAGACTTTGTAAACAAGCACGTCCGGCCCAAAGGGAGTGGTTTCCTCGGCGCCCTTTTTGGCGAGGCAATGCTCGATCAAATCCGGAAGGGTCATAACTTAACCCTACCCGGATCAAATACCTCAGGATCATAATCATCGTCCATCCACTCGGCGTAGCCCTCCATGCATTCCTTATACCCGAACGAGCCGCCGCAATCTTCCGGCGGGCACGCCCGTTCACCACCTAACATTTTCAACACATCACCGGACTCGTCCTTTGCCTCGATCACCAACTCATGGGTCCAGTCGTCAAAAAAATCATACCGGTACATCAAGCGCAATGGCAATCGGCGCCGACCGACAAAGTCCGCGATCGTGATCTCCTTTTCGTCCTGGAACTTATCCCCCGGTGCCACTTGCTCCCGGGTATCGGCGATGACGCTGGTCAGGCTTTTCCCCTTTCCATGGCGGAACTGGTGCGCCTGTTCATCATTCCACCCCATCGCCTTCTGGATGGTCCGGTGCAGGTCCGCGAAGGTCGCCGACCCGGGAATGGAAAACCGCCTCCAGATCAGCGGCTCGACTTCATAGAGGAATACCTTGATAACGTAGGAACTCATAGAGAGGGGTGTAAGCATGAAAAATGAACAATACACGCAAAAATTACACCTTCCGCACCCGGGGTTCCTACCTCCCCCGGCCTACCCCTGGCTCCACTCCTGCAGTCGTTTGGCGGATTCCTGCACAGCCTCCTTGCCGGCGATCTCCAGAGTCGTCGGTCCATCGAAGCCAATTTGATCGAGGGCCTCCACGATCTCCTTGATGCCGACCACGCCGTCGCCCACGGGGATGAGGCCCATGCCGCAGCCGTACATGGTGCCGCGTTTGTCGACCCACTCGGCGCCCATGTCCTTCCAGTGCACATGCTTGATCCGACTGCCCAACTCCTTGACAAACTGCAGCGGATCGCCTCCTCCCAGCCATGAGTTGCCGGTATCGAGGTTGACACCCACCACATCTTCATTACCCAGGGTATCGAGGATTTTCTTCATGCCGTCCACCGTATCGGTCATGATGCCATGCGGTTCGAGCAAGAGCTCAACACCCAGTTCACGTGCCCACTCGATCGGGGCGTGCAACTTTGA
>JARFRT010000465.1 GCA_029287105.1 Akkermansiaceae bacterium
CTGATAAAGACAAAGGGCACATACCACTTCGGGTTGGGCACCTCACCGAGGAAGCGTTTGTAGAGCAGATAGCCACAGATGTGGAGGTTGAGCAGGAGGTAACCATTCAGCACAATCACATCCCAGGTGAGCATCGAGATCGGCCAGTTGAATTTGCCAATCAGCGGGATCATGTGCCAGAACCGGTCGGGTCGGCCCAGATCCGCGATGACAAACATCAGGCACATGACGATGGATGCGATGGCGAGCAGCTCACCGATGATGACAGTGTCGTGCATGTCCTTGTCCTTGTAGATATAGGCCGGGATCACCATCATCACCCCTCCGGCGGCGAGGCCGACGAGGAAGGTGAAGTTGGCGATGTAGAGCCCCCATGAGACGTGGTCGGTCATGGCGGTCCGGATCATGCCGTCGCGCACCTGCAGGGCCCAGGCGTTGGCGCCGACGAGTGCCACGCAGGTGAGGAAGATCATCCATGCGTAGAACGTCCAGCTTCCCGAGGTGCACAGTCGGAGTGCCATCCGGAGGAATTTGGGGTAGCTGTTCACGTGGAAGCCGGCGCTGTGCTGGGCGTTTTCGACAAGGGATGAATCATCTGAGCTCATAGCTGCTAGAGGGATTGAGAGTAGGTTGGTAGTTGGATCAATGGGCGCGTGCGGATCGGCCTATTCATCGAAGAAGTAGAAAAAGTTAGGTTTGGTCCCGAGCTCCTCCTTGAGGACAAAGACACGCTTGTTGGCGAGCACGGTGCGGATCTCGGAGGTGGGGTCGAGCAGGTTGCCAAAGACGCGGGCACCGGTCGGGCAGGCCTCGAGGCAGGCGGGGAGTTTCCCCTTGCGGGTGCGGTGCAGGCAGAAGGTGCACTTTTCCATGACCCCCTGGGTCCGGATGCGGTTGCTGAGATACCCTTGCTCGGGATTGATTTCCTCCTTGGGGACTTCGGGCTTGGTCCAGTTGAACCGGCGGGCGTGGTACGGGCAGGCGGCTTCACAGTAGCGACAGCCGATACACCAGTTGTAGTCGACCACGACGATGCCGTCCGATTCTTTCCAGGTGGCCTCCACCGGGCAGACGTCGACACAGGGTGGGTTTTCACACTGCTGGCACTGGACCGGCATGTAGAACTTGTCGGGCTGGGGGACGGGATGGTTGTAGTCGGCGCTGCCTTGTTCCATGTCCATCGACCCCTTGCTCATTTCGAGCACGGTGATGTAGGAGTTTCCGGAGGCGCGGTCGTGGTTGTTTTCCTCGTGGCAGGCCTTGGCGCAGCGGCGGCAGCCTACGCAGATGCTGAGGTTGAGGGCGTAGCCGAACTTGACCCCCTTCTGCGGGCGGATGTCGCTGATGTTGACCTCGGCGCCGTAGTCGTTTTTTGTTTCCTCCTCGAGGCGGGCAATGACCTCATCGAGCTGGTCCTTGCTGAGTTCGCGGTAGTGGGTCTGGAGGAATTCGTCGACCGAGGTGCTTTCCTTCCATTCGGTGATGGGTGCCATGGCCTTGGCGAAGGCGGCGACCCCGAGGGTGGCGCCGGCACCTTTGAGGAGATTGCGCCGGCTGAAAAGCCCCTCGCCATTTTCTCCATCGGGTAGTGTGCTATGGCAGCCACAGTTGCTGCCGCATGATTCTTTGTTGTTGCCGTTCATACCGGGTATTTCAGGTTGGTTGGTTAGTGTGCTGCCCCTTGGTTTCCGTGCGATTGCACGCGTGTCTTCGGTGGGAAAACGGGCATCACCTTCGGGTAGGCCGGTGCGTGCGGGTCATGGCAGTCGACGCAGTTATTACGCGTGCGCGGTCCGCGGCTGAGATCCCAGTAGCCGTTCATGCCGCCATGGCTGCCGTTTTTGTAGTCGCGGTATTGTGGGCCGTGGCACTGGGCGCAGAGTTGCATGACATTCGAGAAGGAGACGGTTGTCGCGTCAGCAAGCCGGAGTGATTCATAGTCGTCCGGGTGATGACAACTTGCGCACTTGAGTGAGTTGTGGCGGAAGGACATACGCTGGTGGAAGTCGTTCAAATGACTGGCGTCCTCGGTGAGCGTGTTGGGTTTCTTGGTGTCGTGGCAGTTATTGCAGCGGATCATGACCGGCTTGCCTTCACGGTCTCTTTTGCCGGAATCAACCATCGGCATCAGGTCGGGTTTGCGGATGACGACGGGATGCCGCGTGTCACCTGGGGTCCAGGTTTCCAGTTCGCCACGCACGGCGCCGCCGGTGCCTTGGATATAACTGACGGCAACGGCTGATAATAATCCCAGGATGATGAGCACCGCGACGACCACGATGGCTCGGCCTGTTGTTGAAATCTCTTGCATGGTTTCGTGAAGTTTTCTCAATGTGGACGTCGACGTGAGCGGCGGAGGTCGGGCGCCGAATCAGCCGGTGATAAATGAGTGATGGAGTAAGTGGAGAAACTTTTCAATGAAAAAAAGAATTTTTATTCTTGAATAATGCCGGCACCTGTTTCTATATCAAATGCATCGGAACAACCGACTTGAAAGGATGCCAGTCAACGGATTATTGCTCACGCTCACGGAAGATGAAAATCTTGCGGGTGAATCATTGTTAGAAATTGCCCAACGTGGTGGCATCGAGCTGGGTGAGCGCACCGGCAGGTGGCAACCGCTGGTGGTGGAGACGGAGGGCACGCGTGAATCACATGAAGTGCATGAGTGGTTGGCGGAGCTTTCAGGTGTGGAGATGGTGGATGTTGTTTTTTCCAGTGTCAGCAGTCCGCCGCAAGACACCCCGTCGGAAAAAGTTTTGAAGTAACAAGAGACCAATCAACCTAACCAAAAAAATGAGTACCATGGAACGCCGCGACTTTTTAAAGATTTCCGCTATGACAGCGGCCACCGCTGCAGCGCAGGCGAAGGCCGGGGTTGAGCGCACAGTAATCCACACGGATGATCACGGTATCCGCTGGGACAAGGCGCCGTGCCGTTTCTGCGGGACCGGTTGTCATGTCAAGGTGGGTGTCAAGGGCGGGCGGGTGATTGCGATTGCCGGTGCCGAGGACGCTGATGTGAACAAAGGGTTGCTGTGTGTGAAGGGTTACCATGTCGGGGGGATCCTTTACGGGAAGGATCGTCTGACCACGCCGATGCTGCGCAAGGATGGCAAGCTGGAGCCTATCAGTTGGGACGAGGCAATCACGGTGGTGGCCGAGCGGATTTTCAAAGAGCCGAAGAAATTTGCCTTTTACGGATCGGGCCAGTGGACGATCCCGGAGGGCTATGCCGCCCAGAAGTTTATCAAAGGGGGGTTGTCGAACAATCATATTGATCCGAATGCGCGTCTGTGCATGGCGTCTGCGGTGACGGGTTTTCTTTCGACCTACGGTGTTGACGAGCCTGCGGGCTCCTATGATGACCTTGATCATGCCAGTGTGGTGATTTTCTGGGGTAACAACCCGGCCGAGATGCACCCGGTTCTTTTTTCCCGTATTGTCGACCGTCGTTCCCGGGGTGAGAAGGTGACAATCATTGACATCGGCACACGGCGCACGCGTTCCACCGAGTTTGCCGATCACTATCTGGAGTTCCGGCCCCAGACGGACCTTGCGATTGCGAACTGCATTTCCCATTACCTGATTGAGAATGACAAGTATGATAAGGAGTTTGTCAGCAAGCACTGTAATTTCCGGATCGACGTTGACGACCAGACTCGTGATTTGTTTGGCAAGGCGAGCACCTTTGATGAGTTCAAGGCGAAGATGGCCACCTACACCCTTGAGTACACGAGCGAGCTATCCGGGGTGTCGGTGGAGAAGCTCAGGGTGTTGTGCGAGGTCTTTGCGGATTCCCAGGAGAGGATCACGTCGCTTTGGTGTATGGGTGTGAACCAGCACTATCGCGGCACGGCGATGAATCGTTTGCTACACGGAATCCACCTGCTCTCCGGTCACTTTGGCAAGCCTGGTGATGCTCCGACGAGTCTGACCGGCCAGCCGTCGGCCTGTGGTACTGCCCGTGAGGTGGGGACGCTCGCCCACGCGCTGCCCGGCGGTCGGATCGTGAAGAAGCCCGAGCACCGTGAAGCGTGTGAAAAAGCCTGGAACATGGCCGCCGGCACGATCAATCCGAAGCCCGGATATCACACTGTAAAGATGTTTGAAAAATTCTGCACACCCACGGCGGACGGGGGTGACATCTCGACGGTTTTGGTGCAGGTGACCAACCCCGGGCAGACGTTGCCGAACCTTTATAAGCTCTTCGATGCGAAGAAGAACCTGGCCGACAAGTTTCTGATCGTGTCGGAGGTTTACCCGACGGCCACCACGGAGCTTGCAGATCTTGTTCTTCCTGCGGCCCTTTGGGTTGAGAAGAGTGGTGTGTATGGCAACTCGGAGCGGCGGACCCAGCAGTGGTTCAAGCAGGTGGAACCTCCGGGAGGTGCCCGCGAGGACGTCTGGATGACCATTGCCATCGCGCACAAGCTTTTTGAAATGGGCTATCCCGGCATGAAGGACAAGGACGGCAAATTCATCTTCAGCTACAATGACGAGCAGGGGAACGAAGTGCCGATCTGGGATTACGCGCACTTCCACGACATCAATGTCGACCGGGCCCTCTACGAGGAGTATCGGCCGCTGACCCATGGGAAGCACAAAGACGTTGCGCCCTATGATGTGCTGGTCAATGCCCACGGACTGCGCTGGCCGGTGGTGCAAACCAAGGACGGAAACTGGCGTGAGACCCGCTTCCGTTTCACCGAGGCAGACGATCCGTTTGTCAAAAAAGGGGCCGGCATCCAGTTTTACAATTCCTCCACCAAGGACGACAAGGCGCAGATCTGGTTCTGCCCGTATGAGGCGGCACCTGAGGAGCCCAGCAAGGAATACCCGTTCTGGCTTTGCACCGGACGCGTGCTCGAGCACTGGCACACGGGGAGTATGACGATGCGCGTGGACCAGCTCCGCAAGGCAATGCCCAAGGCCTACGTTGAAATGAACCCGAAGGATGCCGCCGAAAAGGGCATCAACAACGGGGGCCTGGTCAAGCTGACAACGGCACGTGGTGAGATTGTCCTTCCCGCATGGATCAATGGCCGGGCCTGTCCGCCCAGGGGTTCGGTGTTTGTGCCATTCTTTGACGAGAAGCTTCTGATCAACCGCCTTACGCTGGATGCCTACTGCCCTGTTTCGAAGGAACCGGACTACAAAAAGTGCGCCACCAAGGTGGAGAGGTATGACCCTGCCGAGAAAAAGCCGCTGCCCTAGAGTGCGCTGATCGAAAATTGAGGATGCATTCACACACCCGATAACCATGGACTCACACGATATCGAAAAATACTTTGCCTCGCATAAGAGCATTCTGGCGGTGGTGCTGATGGTGGTCGGCATTGTCTCCGTTTCCGGATTTTTCATGGGCATGCGCCAGAGCACCAGGGCGTCACGTGACGACTCTCATTGGCGTTCAGCTCCCCAGGCGCTGGGGGATGAGCAGGCGGTCTATCCCGAGGCCCCGCTCTACAAGGATATTCCCACCGCAGCGTGGAAGGCGAACAAGGACTGGAAAAACGAGCTCGCCAACTTGCCCCATGAAAAGATGGACCGGACCGCCCGCGAGGTGATGGGCCACGACGAGCGTGCCGCGGCGCTGAGCGACCGGATCGAACGGCGCGCCTTCGACGGCGCGCCGCCCACCATCCCGCATGCCATCAATTACCGGGACGTGCGCTCCTGCTCCGCCTGCCACAGTCAGGATGCCAATGTGCTTGTCGCCGGAAAAAGGGTGCCCGCCATGAGCCATCCCTATTTTGCCAATTGCACCCAGTGTCACGCTCCTGCTGCCGGTATGGTGTTTGCCATTCACTCGGGAACCACGGGTCTTGTTGTCGAAAACAAGTTCCGTGGCAGCAAGCGCTACGGCAAAGGCCAGCGTGCGTCGCCCGGGGCGCCCCCCACGGTGCCGCACCCGCTCTGGATGCGCCAGAATTGCGTATCGTGCCACGGCCCCGGCATGCCTGATGCGGTGGTGACTCCGCACCCGCAACGCCAGAATTGCCTTCAGTGTCACGCCCCTCACGGCGGCTATGACAACCGCGAGCAGCTTGGGCCATTGACTCCACCCGTCGGTGGGTGATACACAGGAGAGACGATGGTGGACCGCTCACAACCGATATCACGCCGCGGCCTTTTTGAGGCTTTGGTTCGTCCCTTTGCCCGTCATGTCGGGGGTGGTGGGGTCGGCGAGCCGGCTGGGCCAAGCCCGGCACCTCCCGAGGACGATGGAATCCCGAAGGTGGCCATCGTTCAGGGCCGCTTCTGCCTTGCCTACCACGGTGGGGGGTGTTTCACCTGTTCCGAGCGATGCCCGGTAGCGGGCGCCATCACCACCGACCGTGGAATTCCCACCGTACATGCCGATCTGTGCACCGGCTGCGGTATTTGCCACGACCTCTGCCCCGCCCCGCGCAACGCCATCCTGATGCTCGCCCAACCTGAAACGCCGGCCCCCGCCGCATGAATATGGAGGAAAAAAACGACCCCAACCCGCCGGAAGATTCAGTTCAGTCGGAAGGCTCTGTTCAGCCAGAAGGCTCTGCCTTGCCCGGAGGTGACAGCCTGCCCGATCTGCAACAGTCGCTGCTGGATCCCGCAACGCTTGATCAATTGTTTGATGACCTCGCGGCCCTAGCCGAAATCACCGAAATCATCCCGAAGGCCAGCGCGCAG
>JARFRT010000470.1 GCA_029287105.1 Akkermansiaceae bacterium
GACCGGGTTTTCGAGAAATCACGCGCCCGTTTCGGGAAGAAGCGCACGAGTGGCGCGCGCCCGATGCGGAGTGTCGGATGGAAACAACCTGAGCAACGGATCTACTCGATGCGGCAGTTAAAAAATCATCCTATCGAGTAATACTATCGACCGGCAAAAAAATTGCCAAGCTCACAGCATCAGCTTCCGGTCCAGGGTGCGGTACTGGATCGCTTCGAGGATGTGTTCCGCCTGGATGCCGCCGCAACCCGCGAGATCAGCGAGCGTCCGCGCCACTTTCAAGATACGGTCATGGGCGCGGGCGGAAAAATTGAGTTCGGTCATCGCGTGTTCGAGGTAGCCCGACGCGGTGGCATCGATCCGGCAGTGCTCACGCATCACCTTGCTTGGCATTGAGGCGTTGCAGGTGATGTTGTTGTGGGTGGAAAGACGTTCAAGTTGCCGGACGCGCGCGGCCTCGACCCGGCCCCTTACCGTGGCCGATGTCTCACCCGTCTCCTCCGATGCGAGTTCGCGGTACTCGACCAGGGGAACCTCGACATGGAGGTCGATCCTGTCTAACAACGGCCCCGAGATCCTCTGCCGGTACTTCTCGATCTGCGGCGGCGAACACCTGCATTCGCGCTTCAAATCTCCGTAGTATCCGCACGGGCACGGGTTCATCGCGGCCACCATCATAAACCGGCTCGGGAAAGTCAGCGTGCCTGCGGCCCGGGAGATCGTGACATAGCCATCCTCCAGGGGCTGACGCATCACCTCGAGGGTCCGCCTGCGGAACTCGGGGAGTTCGTCGAGAAACAGCACCCCGTTATGCGCCAGTGAAACCTCTCCCGGCCCGGGATTGGTGCCCCCACCTAACAAACCAACGTCAGAGATGGTGTGGTGGGGCGCACGGAAAGGCCGGGTCACGACAAGCGCATTCTCCTTGCCTAACAACCCGGCGATGGAATGCACCTTGGTGGAATCAATCGCCTCCAACTCGGTGAGGTCAGGAAGGATGGTCGGAAGTCGTTTGGCAATCATGGATTTACCCGTCCCTGGCGGCCCGACCATCAGCAGGTTATGGCCGCCGGCCGCGGCGACCTCGAGGGCGCGCTTGACCTGGTGCTGGCCCTTGACATCTTCAAGGCCCACCTCGTAGTGGCGGCGGGTGTCGAAGAGCTGTTTTCGGTCGAGATCATACGGCGCAAGAATTCTTTGCCCGGTGATGAAGTCCCACGCCTCGCGCAGATTTTCCACTCCATAGACTTCCAGGCCGTCCACCACGGCCGCTTCCGCCGCGTTGGCGGCGGGAACGATCAGGCGGGTCCTGCCGCGGCGTTTGGCCTCGAGCGCCATCGGTAACACGCCTCGGACGGGCCGCACCATGCCGTCGAGGGCGAGTTCGCCCGCGATGCTATAACGCTCGGGATTCTGAATAGACGCGTCTCCTGCGGTCTCCGCGAGGGCCAGCGCAATGGGCAGGTCATAACGCGGCCCTTCTTTTTTGATGTCCGCGGGCGCAAGGTTCACGGTCTTGATCCCCTTGGCCCAGGTCAGGGCCGAGGTGCTGAGCGCCGAAGTCACGCGCTGCGAGCTCTCGCGCACGGCGGCATCAGGTAGGCCGACCACATTAATCGCCGGTTTTTCCGCGTTGAAAGAGCTCACTTCAACCTCCACTTCAATGCCTTCCACACCCAGCAGGGCCGATGAATACACACGCACAATCATGTGTTCATGCTAACACCTAGCAGACGTGCGTAAAGAGCGAAAAGCAAGTCATTTGCACCGCCCCGGGCGCCAACACCCCGCTATGAAGGTTCCAATTCATGCTTCAAGGCACCCCAAAACACAACGATCCATCCGTGCCATGCCCGGTATCCTGTCGCAACCCACCTATTTGCCCGCACAGCCAGATGCGCTTCAAACGCCTGATTCCAAACGCGAACCGCCATTGTAATCGCCCGGCATCCATTCCGTGAGAGAATGAATTCCCTCGGCCAGCCCGACAAAAAAATTCACCGCGTCACAAATTCCATCGGCCGACGCAATTCAAGGAATAAAGCCCTCACACAACCCTCTCAATGGTAGCTATTTAGAATCATTCTAAAATAAAATGAACAAAAAACCCTCTCAGTGCATCTTACATAGTAGGAAGACATTTTTACATAGTGAACACATATAGAGGCAATAAAAACCCCCGCCGTGGCGTTTAACTCCATGAAGGCAGCCTCATAGTAAAGACTTAGCCAAATAACAAAGCCCGTAAAACAACACCCAAAAAATCTCCCCGCCTCCCCACCCCCCGAACCCCCCCTCAGCGTACCCACCCAATAATCCCGAGTAAATCCAACCGCGTTGGGTACCACACGGCGCCAAGCCGCCGAAATCCCCCAAGCAACGATTAATAACACCCAGCTACCTCAATACCATGTCTAGATTTGAATCCGATACCAGCCTGCGGCTCTACCTGCGGGAAATATCAAAAACCGCCCTGCTCACCCCGGATGAGGAAGTGAAGCTTGCCGCCCGCATTAAGAAGGGCGACAAAAAAGCGCGCTCCCAGATGATCCGAGCCAACCTCCGCCTTGTCGTGAAAATCGCCCAGGACTACTCCGGCTACGGCTTGCCGCTCGCCGACCTTATTTCCGAAGGAAACATTGGCCTGATGAAAGCGGTGGAACGTTTCGATCCCAACAAGGGTGGAAAACTAAGCACTTACGGGTCGTGGTGGATCAAGCAATCGATCAAACGCGCCCTCGCCAACCAGAGCAAAACCATCCGATTACCGGTCCATATGGTCGATAAAATCGCCCGCATGCGCCGTATTTCCACCCTTCTCAGTGAGGAGCTCGGCCGGGAACCCACCCAGGCCGAACTCGCCGAGGAGTTGGGAATCCCGCGCAAGAAGCTGGCACTTCTCGAGCGCGCCGCCAAGCGCCCGACATCGCTGAATGCGCCTGTCCACGACGACGATAGTGCAGAATTTTCTGACATCATCGGCGACGAGCATGCGGTCAATCCGTTTGAAGCGCTCGACAGCAAAAACATGTATGGAGAACTTGATGACTTGCTCGATGTCCTTGATGAACGCGAACATCGCATCATCGATGCCCGCTTCGGGCTCAACGGCAAAACACCCAAGACCCTCGAGGAAGTAGGCGTCGAATTCGGCGTCACCCGCGAACGAATCCGCCAATTGCAGAACATTGCGCTTGAAAAGATGCGCAAATCTTTGCATAGGAAGGAGGCGCCAATGCCCGGGCCCCATACAGGATCCCTGGCGGAGGCCTCATAAAATAAAACACAATCGAAGGTATTGTCCGTCAAACGGCGATACTTACGATTGGGATCGTAGGTGTGAAGAGCGGTGGACGTAAGTCTGCCGCTCTTTTTCTCGCCCGGGATACGCAAACCTCGCACGCCAAGGCTTCGGCGGTCGAGAAGGATGACTTCGGTTGCGGGCTTGGGTTGTTACTTCATTTTTTGACCGCGAAAAAGACGAAATGCGCGAAAGGATGACTTGGATTGCGGGCTTCATGGAAGTATTTTCAGGCGGAGCCTGTCTTACTTGGTTTTTGGAGTTTAAAACTTAGAGTTTTTGACCCTTGGTTTTTGGAGTTTGAAGCTTGGAGTTTAAAGCTGAAGGCCCCCCCTGGCCCAGCGCCGACCGCCGAAGTAAGCACCTACTCGCTCTTTTTACTCCGCAGGCGTTCAATCCGCTTCTTGATCATGCTGCTGAAACGGGCTGGGCGGTTGGTGTCGTTGATGGCGATGACTTCCTCGGCCAACTGCGTGGCCTCGTCGAATTTTTGCTCCATGTAAAGTGCCTGGAGTTTGTAAAGCATCGCGGTCTGCAGGGCCTCGCCGGTGGGTTTCTTTTCCTTGATATAGGTATCCACCCTGACCAACGCCGTCTGGAAATCGCGTTTTGTGAACAGCGGATGAATCAGAACCCTGAGCGCGTTCGCCGTCTCCCCGACCTTGACCTTGGCTGTGAACCCGCTGATATCATCCGGGTCGGCCAATGCGATGGCGGCGAGTTCATCCTTGTAGAGGGTGAGGCAATGGCAAGGGACGACCGAGAGGGCCTTTTCGAGGGCTCGCGCCTTGGCGGGACCGTCGAGGCCGGCCGCTGCGGCGAGTGCGGCATCACGTTCGCCTCTCTGCTGCTTGAGCCCGGTCAGATGCTTGAGGTAATCCCCGGCACCGCCTTGGCGGTATCCGGTCTTGGCATACGGACGCCCCTGGGCATCACAGAGCAGGACGACGGGACACCCCGTCACCGCGTAAATATCACGCAGCGATTGATTCTGCTTTTCGACTGCCACGGGAAGCTTTTCCTTGCGGGGGTTGTCGAGAACCACGAGCACAAAATCCCGCGCCACATTCCGCTCGAACTCGTCCTGGGAAAACACCTCCTTCTCAAGCTTGATACACCAGCCACACCAGTCGGAGCTGGTAAAATTGAGCAGCAGGTCCTTGCCCTCCTTGGCCGCCCTGGCCTTGGCCTCTGCGAAATGGCTCGTCCAGCCGTCACCGCCGGCCCATGCAGGGCAAAGGGAAAGGGCAAAAACAAGGGTGGTAATTTTAAGGAAATGGGTCATGGGAAGCTCAGCCTCATCATCGAGGTATCCGCACGGAGAAGCGGAGACACCGGGTGATTTTGTCTAGGTCCTGTTTTGAAAACACAGCCCGGTGCATTGACGCGGACCAGGATGGCTGAGCGCTAGCGCCGTGCCCCGACGGCATAAGCGGCGGCCACCTCCTCGGCAATGATTTTTATCCCCCCGTGCACCGTATTCGCGTCCATGGTATAGGTCATGCGGACGCACTCGTGGCGGTGCCGCCAGGGTTCGTCATCGTTCAGGCCGAAAAAGAAATAATGGCCGGAAACAATCAACACCCCTCGCGCCTTGAGCCGCTCATAGAGCTCACGCGAACTGATTGGCAGGTCTTCAAACCACAGCCAGAGGAACAGGGCACCTTCGCTGAGGTGGACACGGTAAGGGAGCGCAGGATCAAACTCCTGATCGACCCATGCGCGCGCCTGCCGTGATTTTTCGACATAATACGGGCGTACCACCTCATTGCTGAGCTTGAGAATCTCGCCACTACGGACCAGCGGCTCCATCATCGTCTGACCGATATTCCCGTTGGCGAGCCCCACGATGGCGCTCATCGATGCCACCGCAGCGGCGATTCCCTCACGTGCCACCACAATCCCTGTGCGGGTGCCGGGCAGACCGATTTTGGACAGGCTGAGCGTAAGCACGATGTTGTTGTTCCACACCGGCGTGGCCTCGGTGAAAATAATGTTAGGGAATGGCGCGCCGTAGGCGTTATCAATAATCAGCGGGATCCCCTTCTCATCAGCGAGCGCAGCAAGCCGGGAAATCTCGTCGTCGGTAAGCACATTTCCGGTCGGGTTCGTAGGGCGCGAAACACAGATGGCGGCAATGTCATCGTCCACCTGCAGGTTGTCGAAATCAACATGGTACTTGTAATCGTGTGCGCCGATTTTCTCGATCAACGGCTTGACGGCTCGGAATATATCCTGGCCGACCGACTGGTTGGAATAACCGATGTATTCCGGCACCAACGGCAACAGGATTTTTTTACCCGATCCATCCTTGAACTTTCCTGCCAGCGCGTTGAAAAGGAAAAAGAACGCCGTCTGGCCACCCGCGGTGATCGCGATATTTTTCGCCGAGATATCCCATCCAAAGCTACGCTTGAAAAGATCCGCAACGGCATCAAGAAACAGGGGATTGCCACGTGAAGAGTCGTAGTTGCCGAGCATTTTCTCCATTGCCCCGGGTGTCGCCATGATTTCCTCGAGGCGGCGCCGCCAGAGAGCGTTGACTTCCGGAATGTGGGCAGGCTGACCGCCACCTAACATACGGATGTCGGGCCCACCCTCCGCCAGGGCACTGCCGAGGTCATCCATCAACTCCTCAATACCACTCCCGAGGCAAAGTCGCTCCCCAAAATCTGAAAATTGCTCGCTCATGATTCGTCGCTCCTGTTGTGCACTCCTGCGCAGACCGGTGCAGCACTAGCACAAATCCGCACAATAACCACCCCATAAGCGTCATTCGCCCATAAAAAAGCGACCGTCACCTGATCAGAGTGAGGTCGCTTGGCTTCTCAAATTTCCGCGATCGATTATTCCGCGGGCTGGGTCGGATCAATCACCTCGGGCGGCTGGATACCGGGAATCTCGGGTTCGGGTGCCACAAATGGCACATCCGCAGGCTCGGGCGCAATCCCTGGCGTCACCGGGATCTCGCCGGCTCCGGGCGTCACGGGAACTTCATTCGGCGAGCGCTTTTCACCCAGCATTACGGAGGGCACAAAACCCACGTCTCCGGTGTCAACCACTTCAATCTTCACATAAGATCCCTTGGTGGAA
>JARFRT010000506.1 GCA_029287105.1 Akkermansiaceae bacterium
CGGATCCGTCGCCCCTCCATTCAATGCCGACACCGCTTCAGCCAGTGTCGTGAAAACATTGTCGGATGACGACCTGCCACCTGTCACGCCATCGACCACCCAATCCGTCACCTGATCGAGATGGGCCGGACTGACAGCCGAATTCGGGTCCGTCTGCTTTGCCATTTCATAAATGTTGGGGAGATGATCCCCGTCCTTGTCATCCAAAGCATCACGGCGAACCAAAGGAAGAAGTCCATACTGCACCTCATATCCATCCGGCATGCCGTCATCATCAGTATCAGACTCACGCGGGTGGGTTCCTGCGATCGATTCCTCATAATCATCCAGCCCGTCCTGATCCTCGTCCGTCACCCAAAGATGTGAACCGAATTCGTATTCTGACAAGTTGTCCAGCTGGTCGCCATCTTCATCCACCCCAGCCAGCAAATCACCTTCGCTCTCCAGCCAGTCAGGCAACCCGTCACCATCGCTATCAATAAACTCGATAGCCCCTATATCCGGAGCCGCGCCCCTTATCTGCCCAAGGAGGTCATATCGGGTTGCAAAGGCCGAGTCGGCCGCATCAATGGCAAGTGAGCCCGCCTTGAGGTAGGCACGATGGGCAAGCATGGGGTCGCCCGGCAAAGTATCCGCAAATTCGGCACCTGACATCAGCGTATTCCGTATGTCCACGATTGGAAAATAGGCGCCCATGCGCATCGGCGACGTTCCGCTTTTTTGGTAAAACACGGAATTTTCAAGCACCCGGTTGCTTTTCTGAATCCGACTGCCATCAAAGGCATACTTCACAGGCAGGCCTGGCTTGCTTTGATCGACAAAGGTGCAATGGGAAAGGAGGCCAGGCCCCACCAAGTCCACCCCCCAGGTATTGCCGGCGAGCTGGACATGGGACATTTCGTTACGGACGGCACTTTCCAACAAGCAGTTCCTTGCGAGCAGAAATTGGGCATTCGAGCCAATCAACGCTGAGTTCGTCAGGACGCTCCTCAAGTGCAAACCATCAAACCCGACAATTCCCCCTGACAGATTCCAGTTGCCGATAAGCCTGGCGAGTTCAGGGTAACCTTCATTCTCTACTCCACCCTGCACCAGCTCGGCTGAACCCATCAGCAGCAATGGTTTACCATTTGCCGTTACAACACCGCCGCCGGCATAACTACCCGGTGCCACAGAGATGATCACACAAGGATCAACGACCAGGTTTCTGGCGGCCAAGGCCTCGGTGATTGTCGCATACGTATTGCCCTGGGAAGCATTCCCCGGATCAACGCGTATATGGACTGCAGGGCTGTCATTCCCGTCATGCGGATCGCTCCCCAATAAGATCTCCCACAAACTCGGAATTCTGTCTCCGTCTGGGTCCCTGAGCGCATCGCTCCAGTCGTCAGGATCAAGGCCATAGTCCACCTCCTGCTTGTCGTTAAGGCCATCCCCGTCCGTGTCTGATCGCGTGGGGCTTGTCTGCGCCACAAACTCGTCCAGCAGCGTCAGGCCGTCCAAATCCGAGTCAACAGCCGCGTCGGATGCATCGTTATCATCCACGTCCCATGCCGCAGGCACACCATCACCATCAACATCATCATTGACACCGGGAGACATCCACAGGCCACCCAACCGGTATTCGGCTAAGGCACTGAACCCATCGGCGTCGGGATCGGCCCCGCCGCCACTCAACAAGTCGCCATAGTGCCTGATTTCCCAGCTGTCGGGCAGCGAGTCAAAATCTGAATCCACCCATTCATCGGCACCGATATCCGGATCTTGCCTTGATTCGCCATGGATATCATATTTCACATAAACGTCGCCATCGCCCCGGTCGATGAGGTTGCTACCCGGTACCGTCACGCCATCAGGTGTAATTTGCGGTCGCGTGTTTAACGCCCCGAGAAAGCCTCCACGCACCACGGACGACTGCATGCTGATCGTATCACCCAGCTTCAAGTTGGAGGTGCCGATCAAATCGTCTGTCAACTCGATAACCAGACGTTCGCTCCTGTGCTTCTGTTGGCTCCATATCGAAGAGTTAACGATTTTAAAATGCTTTGCTTGCGGGCTGTTGTGCATTTTCCTCAACCAGATGTACGGCCAGTTGGAACTACTGTCCTTTTCCTCATAGGCCGTACAATGCGCCATCACCAGCGGAGAGTATTGCGCCAAGACTGCCGTCTTGTTTTTGTAAAAAATGCAGTTTGAAAGAATCACCGGCGTAGTCCGACTCCACCCATTCCCGTAGGTAGCACTCATGATGTAGCCTCCGCTCCCAGAAAGAATAAAACCGTCCATACTAACCGAAGAAAGCCGGTTCACCCGCATGGCGTACCCTGCGCCACCGTCGATCCGCACATCCCCAGCCCAATCGGCCATCAGAAATACAGTCGCGTTATTCCCCGTGACCACGGATTCACTGTAGGTTCCAGGTTTGACGAAGATAATCCTCAGTGTGTTGTTTCCCGGCACCTGATTGACCGCCTCTTGGATCGTCGTGTAAATATTGTCATTCAGATCTGCCGCCCCGGCGTCCGGATCCACAATCAAGTCGTAGGCAGGCACACTCGCGACATCCAGCGGGTCCGTCCCCTTCATCACCTCATAGAGCGTCGGGACACGGTCCCCGTCGGGATCCTTCATGGCATCCCACTTGTCATTGAATTGATGCCCATGGGAAAACTCCAACAGGTCGTTAAGACCATCCTGATCAAAGTCAGAAAAAGCGGTCACGTCGGAGAGATCGACCACGGCATCGTCAGGGTCAAAATCAATCGCCTCCTGCTCCCACACATCGGAGATTTGATCGCCGTCGGCATCGACCGCATAGCGGAGTCCATATTCAACGACATCCTGCCAATCCGGTTTGTGGTTGTTGTTATTATCAGCAACAAGCGGCCCTTCCCCTTGGAGCTTGGCGCGCAGATAATCCTGGACCATGGTTCGTTCGCCCTTGGTTAACGCACGGTCAAAAACAATCAGCTCACCCCATTCGCTCTCTAACCCGTCACTGCCGCCGACCCGGTTGATGTAAAAACCCCGCGTGTTTGCCACAATCGTCTTATTCTCCTGCGCGGCATCGAATGCCCCGTTGATAAAGATCTCCGAATCCCCGTCGCCCCCCTCGTGGTGCAGGGTAAACTGGTAGGCCGTGTTCATCGCCACGTCACGGTGGCTACTGAAAACGTGTTCAACCCCCTGATCATAGGAAGACCAATGCAACTTGCCCCCCGATAACCCCACGCGGAAGCCGCTTACCCCATAATCGTCATTGGACAAGATCCCCGACCCGGCCCCGGTCGGCTTGATCACCCCCATGACAGCAAACCCGCTGCCCGGCGTTATCATGTCCTGGCCCGCCGCGTTCACCACCAGGTAGTCGTCGGCATCGAACTTCACCACCGGGTAACCATTCATGCCTGAACCGATTTCCACGGGTTGTGCCCCGGCGTCGCCCTGGGCGCCGTGGAAATCATTTCCCGCCGCATTCTCCCAGCGGCTCACACCCTGCCCATCGGACACGACCCGCCCCCCATCTGTCCGGTACCAGGCGACAATGGCATCCGACGGCCAGACGGCGGTCCCGCCGGAATACACCAGCGCCGGATTGGTGTCGTTTTGGAATTCCGCGAGGTTGCTCGCCCCGTCCCCGTCAAAGTCATCATTGGCCGGGGTGACGCCGATCCCGCCAAAGTATTCCAGTTCCCAGCCATCGGGAAGCAAGC
>JARFRT010000541.1 GCA_029287105.1 Akkermansiaceae bacterium
AGATGTGTATAAGAGACAGCCCTCGGTGGTGATGATGAGGATGGATCCGTGGCCGGCGGCGAGCATCATAAGGCCCATGATGGACTTGCCGTCAGCTTGTTCGTCATCCTTTTCCACTTGGATTTCACAAGAGAACGCGCTGGCTGTTTTGACAAATTGGGCAGCGGGACGGGCGTGAATACCCAGTTTATTGGTGACGGTGAATTCGCGGGTAGGCATTTTGTGTGAGGATGAAAGGTTGCGGTTTCCTGCGGCGGAACTTTAGAGAAGGGACGGGCAAGGGGGAAGGGATTTTTTTAGGTTTATTGGGAGTAATTGGAAAATTGCCGTGGATCGGCCATTCGGCGTCTTCGGGGGGATTGGAGCCGGCATTCTTTGGGTGTCATTTTGTCATCATCCCCGGGGATCTCTCAGATTCCCAGTCCGGAGTTTTCGGTGGCCATTTTATCGAGAAGTCGGTCATTGAACTCGGCGGCCATGTCGTAGCCCATGCTGCGGAGCTGGTGATCGAGGCAGGTGATGGCGACAAGCCGGGTGGTGTCGCGCCCGGGGGCGACGGGGATTTCCACATTGGTGATGGCATCGTCGAGGATGCGGTAGGTTTTCCGGTTCACGCCGAGTCGGTCGACGTTGTTAAGGTCTGTGTGGGGTTTGAGTGTGATGACGAGGTCGAGCCTTTTGGTGGGTCTGATGCTGCCGAGGCCGAAGATGTTGGCGACGTTGACGATGCCGACGCCCCGCATCTCGATGAATCCGCGTGAAAAGTCCTTGGTGCTCGCAATCAATTCGCTGCCGACTTTGCGCAGAATGACCATGTCATCGGCAACGAGCGCGCCGCCGCGTTCCAATAAGCCGATGGCGACTTCGCTTTTGCCCGCCCCGCTGTCGCCCATGATGAGGACGCCGACGCCGCGAAAATCGACCATGCACCCGTGGCGGGTGGTGGACGGTGCGAAGTCGTCCTCGAGTCTGAGGGTGGCGGCGTTAACGAACTTCATGGTCACCATGGGGGTGCTGAAAACAGCGATGCCGAGCTGGTTGGCCACATTGAGTAGTTCCCGGGTGAGTTTCTTGCCGCGGGATGTAACGATGCATGGGATATCGCGTTCGCAGATCTTGCTAAAGCGCTCGACGCGTTCATTTTCGTCCCTCTTGCTCAGGTAGGATTGTTCGGAGTTGCCGAAGACCTGGATACGTTTGTTGGCGAAGTAGGAAAGAAAACCGGCGAGGGCCAGACCGGGGTGGTTCACGGTGGGTTCAAGGATTTTCCGGTCAAATCCAACGGCATTGCCCTGGAGTTTGAGTTTGAGCGACTTCCCGTGACGTTCGAAAAAATCACCCACGGTGAGGTGGGAAATACGTTTCTGTGTGTGTTTCTTCGGCATACTTGGGCGGATTTTAGCGGAATCAGGGGGGGAATGCACGCCTTGGTTGTCAATTTCCCCGGATTTTTCTATTTCTCATTTTCTGACAGATGGCTTGTGTGATCTTGGGATATTGGGTAGGAACTAGGCATGCCAAGCAGTTATATCTCCGGCCCGGTCAAGGTCGGGAAAGCATCGTCCAAGGTGGCGGGGGAACTCAAGCTTCCGGTGAAGGGGCGCATGCGTGAGCGGATCATGATTGGGCGCCGCGAGTGGTTGTCCCTGCCGGATTTCGGGGTGGATATCATATCGGCAAAGGTCGACACGGGTGCGTACACGTCGAGTCTTCATGCGGAGGAGATCGAGGTCATCGAGCGCGAGGGTGCCGAGTGGGTCCGGTTTGTCACCTCGAGCCATCACGGAGAGGTGGTCCAGTGTGAGGTGCCGTTGGTGCAGCGGAAAAGAATCAAGAGTTCGAACGGGAAGGCCCGGGAGCGTCTGATTGTCAAAACCGTGGCGAGGGCGGTCGGTGGATTCGAGTGGGAAGTGTACTTCAGTCTTGCCGACCGCTCGGTCATGAAGTGCCCTCTGCTTCTGGGACGCAAGGCACTTTCAGGGTATTTCGTCGTCGACACCCAAGCCTCTCATTTGTTTGGTAATACGAAAAACCTCACCGGGAAGCCCCATCACCGCCGCTCATGAAAATCGCCATTTTGTCCCGCAACGCGCGGCTTTATTCCACCAGCAGTCTGAAGGTGGCCGCCGAGCGTGCTGGTCATCAGGTGGATGTGATTGATTATCTCCGATGCCACATGAACATTGCGTCCATGCGGCCCAGTATTTTCCTCGGGGATCAGGAGTTGAAAGGCTACGACGCCATTGTGCCACGTATTGGGGCGTCGCGGACAGTTTTCGGGACTGCGGTTGTGCGCCAGTTTGAAATTATGG
>JARFRT010000543.1 GCA_029287105.1 Akkermansiaceae bacterium
GCGACCACGGCCCGGCGATGATTTGTGCCAATGGCAAGGAACGTAATGCCATGCAGGTCAAGCTGCCCGGCAAAACCACCATCTCCTACAACCTCAACGCCATGGAATCTCTCGGCGTCTGGCACGGGGGCTTCATGGAGATGATGCAATCCCATTATTACAAAGGGCAAGGTCAAACCAACCCGACCCCCAACGGCACCATGGTGCCCGAACTCGGGAAATGGCGCTGGGCCCATGGCGGTGATCTCAACTACCCACGCAACGTCAAAACCGGTCCGCTCTCCTTCGACGGCTTCCACTGGCGCGGCCATTATTTGCACAACGACAAAGCGGTTCTTTCCTACAGCATCGATGCCCGTGACATCCTGGAGTCCCCCGATTGTATCCTGGACAAAAATGGAGAGCGCACGCTGGTGCAGCACCTTGAAATCCAAGCCGGTAAGGAGCTGCTTCTGGGGCTTGGCTCTGCTGACGGTGCCGCTGGCCCCGTTACCGAAACACCCCGCCAGTGCGGAAAGATGGCGATTGCCATCCACGGCGACCTCAGCGGCTTAACGTGGAGAATCGATAAAGGATGGCTCGCGATCGGCATCCCGGCCGGTACTAAAACCAGAAACTTTTCCGTGATCCGCAGCGTTGGTGATGACGCCGCAGACAGGGTGGTCGCCGTCGGTAAATCGCTGCAACCCGCCGACTTCAAAACACAAACCCGCGGCGGTAAACGCCGCTGGACAACAGCTTACGACGTCGTGGGAAAATTGTCCGATGACAAGGAGTCGAGCTACGTGCTCGACACCATCCCGGTGCCATTCGACAACGCCTACAATAGCTGGATGCGCACCACGTCGCTGGCATTCTTCGACGACGGACGTGCTGTCGTCACCACCTACGACGGTGACGTCTGGATGGTTACCGGCATCGATGACAGCCTCGGCAAGGTAACCTGGAGCCGTTACGCCGCAGGTATTCACGAAACGTTCGGTTGCCAGATCGTCGATGGGAAAATTCTCGTCACTACCCGCAACGGGATCGTCCGCCTACACGATTTCAACAACGACGGTGAGGCGGATTTCTACGAACAATTCTTTGCCGACCCCGACTTCTCGCTGGTCTATCACGGCTATAACTTCGACCTCATCCGTGATGACGACGGCTACTTCTATTACTCGAAAAATGGTCAGTTCACCGACATCACATTCTCCGGCGGTTGTTACAAAATCAGTCCGGACGGCAAGAGCTACACGATGTATGGCACGGGATTCCGCACTCCTAACGGAATGGGGATACTCCCTGATGGGCGTATCCTGATGGCGGATAACCAAGGGAGCTGGGTGCCCGCAGGGAAAATCTCCATCCTCGAACCCGGCAAGTGGTACGGCGGCTCCGGAAGACGTGGGGAGTTCAAAACACACAAAACATTCGCCCAGCCGATTTTGTGGCTGCCCCAGGATGTCGATTCTTCCTGCGGCAGCCAAGTCTGGGTCGATGACCAACGCTTCGGCCCCTACGGCAAGGGCACCCTGTTCCACACCAGCTGCGGCATTGCCAAGGCGATGATGGTCTTTGTCGACGACGACGCCCAACAAACCCAGGCGTCCACCCAGGTTTTTCCATTTAAATTTGCCAGCGGCATCATGCGCCCGCGCGTCAATCCGAAGGACGGCCAGGTCTACGTCACCGGCACCCGCGGCTGGGGTGTGTTCGCCCCGGACGACGGCTGCCTGCAACGTGTCCGCTACACCGGCAAAACAGGGCCTGCCCTGGTCGATGTCAAAGCCCGCAAAGGGTATATCGACCTCACCTTTAACCGGAAGGTCAGCATCGACGCCAAGTCCTGCCAGGTGAGTATGTGGAACTACCTCTGGTCATCGAAATACGGATCATCCAAGTATTCAGTCCGAAACCCGGAAGTTAAGACACCGGACAAGGTTGACGTCAGCGGGGTGAGGGCCAAAGGGAATGTCATCCGCGTCAGCGTGCCAGGGCTCCTGCCCGCCCATCAGGTCAAGCTGACCTACCGAGTCCAGGGGAAGGACAAAGATGAGGCTGTGCATCTCACCGTGCATTCATTATAAGCCGGCTGGTTTGCGAGAAAGAATGTCTATGAGTATTAAAAAATTTATCCTGCTGCTCGCGTGCTTGCCGGCGATGGCAAGCGCCGAGCCACAGCAACGACCGAACATTGTCTTCATCCTTGCCGATGACATGAGCTTCGACTCGGTGTCGGCGAACAACGATAAGATCGGCAACATGAAAACGCCGCATATCGACAAATTGATGTCCCAGGGGATGAGCTTCACGGACGCCCACTCGGGATCCTCGGTATGCACCCCGACACGTTACGGATTGTTGACCGGGCGCTACGCCTGGCGGACAAAACTCAAAAACCAGGTGCTCTGGCAATGGGCCGCTCCCCTGATCGAGCAGGACCGGCTCACGGTCGCAGAGCTGCTTCACGCCAACGGCTACCACACCGGCATGGTCGGCAAATGGCACCTCGGGATGGATTGGTATGACAAAAATGGGAAAACCGTCAATGGCGACCTGAAGGTCAGTGATGCGAGCCACGGCAAAGGTGGTGGCCCGCAGCGTGTGCGCGAGGCCGCAGCCCGGATCGATTTCACCCAGCCGGTCACCGGCGGCCCGACCGACCACGGGTTTGAGTATTATTTCGGCGTCGATGTGCCCAATTTCCCACCCTACGCCTGGATTGAAAACGACAAAGTGCAGGGGGTTCCGTCGGTCCCGAAACCCAAGGGGATGTTTGGCTCCGAAGGCCCGATGATACCCGGCTGGAAACTCGATGAAATCCTGCCGACCCTCGCCCGCAAATCCGCCGAATACATCACGGCGCAAAGCAAAAAGGACAAACCCTTCTTTCTCTACGTCCCGCTGACCTCGCCCCACACTCCGATCGCGCCGAGTCAGGCATTCCTGGGGAAAAGCGGGATCAGCAAGTATGCCGACTTCGTGATCGAGACCGACTGGGTCGTCGGCCATATCGTGGAAGCCATCGACAAGGCGGGGGTTGGCGACAACACACTGGTCATTTTCAGCACCGACAACGGGACCGCGCATGCGGCCAACTTCAAGGAGCTCGAAGCGCACGGCGTCGATCTTCACAACCACTACAAAGGGCACAAAGCCCAGATCCATGAAGGTGGACACCGGCTTCCATTTGTCGCCCGCTGGCCGGGTGTGGTCAAACAGAACTCAACCTGCGCACAGACGATTTGCCTCAACGATTTTATGGCCACCGTTGCCGACATGCTCGGCGTGAAACTCCCCGACAATGCAGCGGAAGACAGCACCAGCCTGCTCGGACTCCTGACCGGAAAACAAAAATCACAGCAGTACCGCCCGATGGTCGTCCATCACGACTACAACGGGAATTTTGCCATCCGGAATGGGAAGTGGAAACTGGTCGACAGTCAGGAGTTGAAACTCTACGACCTCGCCGCCGACATCAAGGAGACGACCAATGTTGCCGCAAAACGGAAGGGCATCACAAAGCATTTGGCCGACACCCTCGGCCAATACAAGGAAGCCGGCCGGACAAGCTGGATGCCCAGTCGGCCGAAAGTGCTTATCATCGGTGACTCGATTTCGTTAGGTTACACGCCCGCTGTCGCGAAAATGCTCGCGGGTGAGGCCAGGGTGATCCACAACGACGGTGGTCAAGGGGTGGGGGCCAATGCCGGCCCGACGACCCGCGGGCTCGAATACCTCGACCACTGGCTTGGTGGCGTCCATTGGGACGTGATCCATTTCAACTGGGGGCTGCACGACCTCTGCTACCGCCATCCCGATGCCAAGGACTACGGACACCGGGATAAGGTCAACGGGACCATCAGCACCACCCTCGAGCAGTACGAAAAGAACCTTGATCAACTCGTTAGCCGACTCAAAAAAACCGGAGCCAAGCTCATCTGGGCATCAACGACCAAGGTTCCCGAAGGTGAAGCTGGTCGATTCGCCGGTGACGAATTGAAATACAACCGGATCGCCGCCAGGATCATGAAAAAACATGGGATCACGACCAATGACTTGCATGCGCTGACCGAAAAATTCACCCCCGACCTGTTCAAACTGCCCGGCGACGTCCATTACAAAAACCAGGGGTCGCAAAAATTGGCGGAACAGGTCGCAGCCTCGATCCGCAATACGCTGAAATAGAAAAATCAGCTTGTAGCACTCCAGACGAAGCTCATAACCCTCTTTCCTAACCACCTTTTACCCATCACCATGAATCACCTCTCAATCATCAAGCCCCTGGCTGTCCTGTCGCTCTTGTTGGTCGGCCCGCTCAGTGCCGCAAACCTAAAGCCTGTCTCTTATACACATCTCCGAGCCCACGAGACTCT
>JARFRT010000548.1 GCA_029287105.1 Akkermansiaceae bacterium
ATGACGAAAGGTGCAATGCCCGTGTCGGCTCGATGATGAGCGCCCACATTAGCGGGCGCGCCTGTGAACTCGCGCATCCACCTGACCTGGTAGCCCTGCCACAGGTCGGCTTTTTGGCCGGGCGTTTTGTTTTCCTACGCGATAACGCCGGATCCGTCGAGTGTGGTTAAAAGAAAGCGATTCCCTTCCTGGGCGTCCATGTCCACGCTCACCTCGGTGACCCCGCCGAGGGCCGCGCTCTTATCCTGCAGATTCACTTCCTCATAGGACTTCAGGGTGACCCGTTTTTTGTCGGCCGCGCGGGTGATGCGGATGCGATCGCTACGCATCGCAGCCTTGACCTTTTTCTTGTCGGCATTTCCGTAAGTGGATTTCCCATACATGGCCGGGACCTTGACACGGAAGCCCAGGTAGATCTTGCCTGTTTTCAGCCCCCCCCGATCAAGTATCCGGCCGTCCATGATGATGCGGTTACGTTCATACTTCATCGTGACTTCCAGCTTGGCATCCCCCTTGGACCCGGCAGTAAACCTGACCTCTTCATGGTCGAGCCCCGGTTTCATGTCCGTGCGGAAGCTGTCTTTGCTGAGTTTTTGAGTGGTCAGTCTGCCCTGCGAGTCCTCGACAACAACCTCGGCCTGAATCTCGATGGTGCGTGACCGACCGATCCGTTGCTTGGTCTTGGACGCGATCAGGTAGATCTCACATTGCCCCTCACTATCAATAGCAAATTCAAAGCCGCGCCTCGCATAGCCGGAAAAATATCCCGCCCATGGACTCTTCGTCATCACAGGAAGTGGGCCAGCCGGCACACGCTGCGAAAAACAGACAACCCACCCCAGAATAACAATCGTCGTGATTGCACCGGGGTATCCAAGAAATCGACTCTTGTTCATGCATCCAACCCTACATGCTGCCGCCACGCTGTCGAAATTAATTTTGATAGATTTTTGATAGACTTCTGATAGGTATCTTAAAAAGAGCCTGAATGAATCCTCAGTGCATGCGCCGAATCCATCTTGCTCCCCGCATTAATCATCAGCATACAACCGACTTCAATCGGCCTGATGCAATGGCAGACTGGGAGCATCCCCCACCCCTCCCCGCCCAATTGCCCGGGCGGGCGCGTCGGCCCCTCTGTTTTATTCGTTATTCACCGTTGCACCTTTGCCGATTCTTTGGACAATACCCACGTCACTTGATTCTATGAACAACCAAGAACTTTCAGATAACATCACCGCCGCCTGCCAGTGGGTCCCCGTCGTCAAAGAGGAGATGGGCAAGGTGCTGGTCGGCCAGGCCGGCCTTGTCGACCGTCTCCTCGTGGGGCTTCTATGCAAGGGACACATCCTCCTGGAGGGTGTGCCGGGGCTGGCCAAGACCCTGGCCATCAAGGCGCTGTCAGGTTGTATCCATACCGACTTTGCCCGCCTCCAGTTCACCCCAGACCTGCTGCCATCCGATTTGCTGGGCACGATGATCTACAATCCACGCGAAGCCACGTTTTCGGCAAAACTCGGACCCATTTTCAGCAATGTCATCCTCGCCGATGAAATCAACCGTGCCCCCGCGAAGGTTCAGTCGGCCCTGCTCGAGGCAATGCAGGAGCGACAGGTGACGATTGGTGACACCAGCTACCCGCTCCCCGACCCGTTCCTGGTGCTGGCGACCCAAAACCCGATCGACCAGGAGGGAACATACCAGCTGCCCGAAGCGCAGTTGGACCGATTCCTGCTCAAGGTGGCCGTCGACTACCCAAGCCGCGACGAGGA
>JARFRT010000213.1 GCA_029287105.1 Akkermansiaceae bacterium
AAAGTTTAGATGAACTGCGATGAATATTCAGTTCTCTGATCGAGCATGGGAAGACTATACTCACTGGCTGCAGTACGACCGCAAGCTGGTTAAGAAGATCAATGCTCTTTTGTCTGATATTGGTCGTGATAACCCATATGAAGGCATCGGTAAGCCAGAGCCTTTGAAGCATGCTTTTTCGGGGTTTTGGTCGAGGCGGATTACAGATGAGCACCGATTGATTTATAGAGTTAGTGATGATGTTATTCAGGTGGCGCAGGCAAGGTATCACTACTAAGAATGTGATCGCACAAGAGTCGTTGCTCCCGACCGCTAGTGGTCGGGCATTTTTTATCACGGCTGCTGGCGTGTGTTTCACACCCGTCGGCATTTCTTTCAAAATGTGGATATTACGCATGCGAACGTGGGGAGGGTCTATAGATTATTGACCTGAAATGTGGTTGTTTAATGTGAATGCAATGTGTTCACAAAAGCAAATCCCTAGATAACACCCCCGGTTTCGCGCTGACCCAACGTGAACTTGTGCTCCTGTTTCCCAATGCATGAAACGGCCTGATCCAGGCGCGGCATTTCATCGATTCCAAGGTGGAAAGGAAGGGTGGTGAGTAGCACGCGATATTTGTGGCTGGAGAAGGTATTTACTGTACCATACGACTGACTCCCAGCATCGACCCGAAACCAATGAGTAACACCCACAATGCCCCGTCGACTGATAAAGCCGACCGGGAAGCCAATAAAATCAAGGATCTGCGGATTCCTGGGGAGGACACGGTGATCGAGGTGGTGCAGGCGTATCCGGAAAAGAACCGGGAGTGGCTGCGGGACGCGCCGGTCTGCGATTTGTTAGCCCAGCATCACATCCTTCACGCCGGAGTGATGCATGCCCGGTTTCCGTTTGAGATTTCGCGCGCCGATCAGTCGGGGACTTTTATGATGGCCTGTTTTGCGGGCGAAGGCCGGGTGCTGGCGGACGGGCGATGGATGACCATCAAGGCCGGGCAGGCCTGCCTGCTGCCTCCCTTTGTGGCGAATGCGCTGAAGTGTGTTCCCGGCAAACCCTGGGAGTTTTGTTGGGTGCGTTATGTTGAATCCCGGGAATCGGTGGCCATCGTTTCCGAGGTTTCTCCGGTGAGCGGAGCCTATCAGGCTGAGCCACTGCGCATGGCCATCCGCGGGCTGATTGCGGAATCAACCCGGCAGGCGGTGCCGTCGTCCCAGCATCACTGGGTCGAGTTGATCCATCACTACGTCCTGCGTTTCGCCCAGCCGCATCACCTCGATGAACGGCTCTGGAAGTTGTGGAAAACCGTGGAAAAAGACTTGGGAGGCGACTGGAGCCTCACCGAGCTTGCCGAAAAGGCATTCGTGAGCGAAGAGCACTTGCGCCGGATGTGCAAAAAACAACTTGGCCGCAGTCCGGTGCAGCAACTGACGTTTCTGCGGATGCAGCGTGCCTGTGAGTTGCTGGCCAGCACCGGGGAGAAAATCGATACCATCGCCTACCAGGTCGGCTACGCCAGCGGGGCACACTTTTCCAATGCCTTCACCAAATGGGTCGGCGTGCGCCCGTCGGAATACCGCGAAGGAAGAGCGGGCGGGGGGGAGCGGGAGGGTTGAATGAACAGATGACATGCACCGGCGGGCTTTTTTTTACCGTATCAACCAGCCGTAAAGAGGGTTCCGTATCAGGTATTTGAAGATCGACAGTTCCCTTATTTGAAAACACGCTCTTTTCTATGAAGTTTAGTCTAACATATTTGCTGGCTGTAAGTTTGGCAGTGCTCATCCATTCTGAAATTTCCGCTGGCGAGCCAAGCGAATTCACCGGGTTGCTGCTCGATCTCGATGCCGCCAAGGGGGTGACGGTTGAGGAGGGTGACAAGGTCGCCTCATGGGCGAACCAGGCACCCGGGGAAACGGCGCGTCTGTTTGTCAAACGGGACGAGGGGCGAAAGGAAAAGGGTAGTGGTCGGCCTACTTTGAAAAAGGATGTCAAAGCATTGAATGGCCATGCCACGCTTGTTTTCCGTCAACAGGAACTCGTTAACATGGAGGAGGATGCCTTTGACCGTCTCACCCGTGGGAAAGGGTGCACCTGGATCAGTGTGATGGCGGTTTACCCGCAGCGAGTTGGGCTCAAGGATGTGAATTCCTTTTTTGGCAACCTCCGCAACGGAGGGAAATGCGAGGGGCTCTGGGGGTGCCTTCGCGACGACAACACGCTCTGGACCGGAGCCCGCAATGGACTGACCTTCGGCCGCTTTGACCAAAACAACCCGCTGGTGCTCGGCTCGAAACTTGTGGTCGG
>JARFRT010000515.1 GCA_029287105.1 Akkermansiaceae bacterium
CTCCATCAGCAGCACCGTCCAATTCTTCCCCTTGGCATCCAACCATTCCTCCAGCCCGTCCAATGATAATTTCCCAACACGCAGATTTCCTTTGATATAAAGATGCTGGTCCGGGTTCCAGCTATCCAGCACTTCAGCACCAGACTTCACCATCCGCGCAGAATTTCCCGCGTAACATGGATTTGCCGGTAGAGTGGCCAGACCCACAACAACCAACAGGAGATAAAAACCCTGCCGCCGAGCCAAGCTCCTGCAGTTGACGTCCCGTTGATTCACACACATGTGTTTCTTATAACCCCTCAAACTAAATACGGCCATTATAATGAGACACGATATCTATACCTCCTGCCTCCTGCTTGCTCCATTTCCACCATGCCGCCCTCTTCGGCTTCATGCTTCACCAGTCATCCCGTAACGAAGGGATCCATGCCCCCCCCACCGCCGCGGCGCGTGTACGCCCCCACTCACCCCGAAACCCGAAACCGACGGAGTCCGCAATGCCATCGCGATCTCCGCCTCGGGACCACTCCCATTCACCCATGGTTGCGGCGCCGTCCGCCGCGGCCATGGCAACCCATGACGGCGGCAGATCCAGCTGTACACAACAGCGGAACCCCGAGTCACCAAGGTTCCGCCACAGAAAAAAATACAAAAATGAGTTTAAAGATGCATCGAGGGAAGAGTGTGGAAACGAGGGCGGGAACGGAGGCAAAACCGAGGGCGGGAACTACGGGCCGGATTCTGACGAACCCGCGGTTGATTGACAAACCTCAGGAATTCCAGCCCCTCCACTCCATGACTCACCTTCGCAAATCTCCTTCGCAACTCACCTTCGCAACTCACCCTTGGGTCACTACTTCGGGTCTTCCGCCATGGCTTCTTTGACCTTGGTTTCGATCTCGAGGTAGAGTGCTTCGTCTTCCTTCATGGCAACCTTGGTCGCATCGCGGCCTTGGCCGAGCTGATTACCATTGTAGCTGAACCAGCTTCCTCGTTTTTGCACGACGTCAAACTCAATCGCGAGGTCGATCAGCGAACCTACGGACGAGATCCCCTCGTTATACATGATGTCGAATTCAGCCTCCTTGAAGGGGGCCGCCACCTTGTTTTTGACGACCTTGACCCGCGTGCGACTCCCGGAAACCGTGCCATCGGTGGCTTTGATCTGACCGATGCGGCGGATGTCGACACGCACCGAGGAGAAGAACTTGAGCGCCCGCCCGCCAGGGGTGGTTTCCGGGCTGCCAAACATCACCCCGATTTTTTCGCGAATCTGGTTGGTGAAAATACAGGTGGTGCGGGCCTTGGAAATCAGGGAAGTGAGCTTGCGCATAGCGGCACTCATCAGTCGGGCCTGGGCACCCACCGTGCTATCGCCGATTTCACCGGCGAGTTCCTGCTTGGTGACGAGGGCCGCTACGGAGTCGAGCACGACCACGTCAATGGCATTGGAACGGACAAGGGTCTCACAAATCTGCAATGCCTCTTCACCGGAGTTGGGTTGAGAAACGAGAAGGTCGTCGATATCGACACCCAGCTTGGCGGCGTAAGCGGGGTCGAGAGCGTGCTCGACATCAATAAACGCTGCCAGGCCTCCCTTTTTCTGGGCCTGGGCGATGACGGTGAGGGTGAGTGTCGTCTTACCGGAGGATTCAGGTCCGTAGATTTCCACAATCCGGCCACGGGGGAAACCGCCGACACCGAGGGCCCGGTCAATCAGGAGGTTACCTGTGGAAATGACGTCGACATCGACACGGTGGCCGTCGCCGAGACGCATGATGGCGGTTTCTCCGAAGTCTTTTTGGATTTGGGAGATCGCAAGATCGAGGTTCTTTCTGCGGGCGGCCGCGACTTTATCGTCGGGTGAATTGGTGCTTTGGGTTGCCATGGTTTTTTTGGTTATTGGGGCGGTGGATTTGACGGGGGGCGCCGCCTGGGCGGGCTCACTTGCCGTCTTGCTTTGCCTCTTCTTCGTGGCAGAAGTTGAGTTGACGGTCGGGGCTGCGGCGGGTGAGGCGGCGACGGATGAATTAGGTTTAGCGGTTGATATACTCATGACAATGGTTGTTTTTGGTTTTCCGCATCATGCCCCGAATTCTGCGGGGGTCAACAAAAAAAGCTGTTCATAAGATCAGTGTTAACTAGAACATGTTCATATGAAGCGAGTTAACGATGGTTAATTCATTGAAAAAGGGGTGGCCGAAGTCCGATTCCAAGGCATGATCATGCCCGTGAACCTCAAAATCAGATCCTACACCGGAGGCATGGCCCAGACCAATGCCTACCTTCTCGGCGAAGGAGACCAGTGCCTACTCATCGACGCCCCGCTCGGCGTTTACCCGTGGCTGGAAAGCCTCGGCGAACTGCCCAGCGACCTCCTGCTCACCCACCAACACTACGATCATGTCGAGGACGTGGCCAAGCTCGCCGCCAGGGGGGTGCGCCTGCATGCCTACTCAGCGTACTCCGAGGAACTCACCCTGGAAAAGCTGCTCCAGCAGTCGGGCATCCCGCTAACGGTCACCCCCTATACCATTGACGAATTGCTCAAGGACAAAACGGAAATCCAGGTGGCCGGCATCCGGTTTTCCCTCCAGCATGTCCCCGGGCACTCCCCCGATAGCGTGGTGTTTATCGCGGACGATCACGCTTTTGTCGGCGACACCCTGTTTGCGGGCAGCGTGGGCCGGGCCGATCTGCCCGCGGGCGATATGGATTTACTGGTCAGAGGCATTCGTGAAAAGCTGCTGACGCTTGCGCCGGAAACGCGCGTGTTTCCGGGACACGGACCGGAGACATCGATCGCCTCCGAACAAGCGAGCAACCCGTATCTCTAATACCTGCCATCCCCCCATGGAAGTGTGGAAATCGGGTGATGTCATGAAACAAGGTATTTTCCCAACACGACCACTTGCGTTCCTCCCAAAAAAGTGCCAGACTACGACGGAGGTCAAAGCTCCCGTCCGGATGCTGGCCATTTGGTGATGTCCCGATTGTCCGGATGTCACCGTGTGCTATCACGGCACATAACAGCGCGTGAAAACGCGATACAACCAGAAAAGAACCCCACTCACCATCAACCCCACTAGAACCATGGAAGAAACATACGCAGACCCTAATTTCGCGACCGACTCACCCTTCAGTGAGACCCCGCCGTCCCAGCATGCCGCCAACGATCTCCGCGCTGCCGCGGGCGACAAGGCCAAGCAAATCGCACAAGAAGCCGGCGTTAAGGCCCAGCAGTTCAAACAAACCGCTGTGGACAAGGCCCAGCAGTTCCGCGAGTTTGCCGGCAACAAAGCCAGTGACCTCAAGGACACCGCCAGTGTCAAAGCCAAGCAGATTAAGCAGGCCGCGGGCGAACAGGTACAGCACGGACGTGTCAAGGCACGCGAAGTCCACGCCGATACCGAGGAATACATCCGCCAACACCCCACCAAGTCAATCCTGACCGCGATGGGTATTGGCTTTGTGATCGGACTGATCATCCGCCGCTGAGCCGCAGGAAACCATTACCCGCCACGCAGGGAGCCTGAATCACAGGATAACCGGCGTGGCGGAACGGCTCTCTTGCACCCCGCTATCTCGCCCCCCACCTAGCCTCGCGACGCGCCCCTCTCCCCAGCCCGCCCATTCCGCGGATCCCCGCGGAACCGAGCCCCAGGCCATGGCTATGAACCCATTATTTTCCAAAACAAGGCGCGAGTCATCCCAACCGCCGCTTGCCGAGAACATCGACGAACCCAGCCTGAGTGAAACTTCAGGCTTTGTCAAAAATGCGCTGTCCGGCTTTCTTGCCGCCCGGATCGAGTTGGCATCGATCGAGGCCAAGGAGGCTGCGACGTATGCATCACGGAAAGTCGTGCATGGCGTGGTCCTCGGCATCAGCTTGTTTTTCGTATGGGCGCTCGTTCTCGCAGGCCTCACCGGCGTGCTTGCGCCGCTAGCCACGGGGTGGTTAGCCGGAAAAATTGACTGGTTGCCTGGCTGGGCCGCCGTGCTGTTTGGCCTTGCGGCCCTGCACACTGTCGTGGCACTGACCTGTGTGGTTCTGTTGAAGAAAAAACCGGCCGCTCCGCTGTTTGAGCTCTCGCGCCAAGAAATAGAAAACGACAAACAATGGCTCAAAAAAAACAAGTAGCCCTCCGCAAGGCTGAACTCACCGCCCAGCTGGCTGACTCCCGTCAGGCCATTAGCCGGGGGCGTGAGGCCCTCAAGCGAAAGCTGCAGGTGAAAAAACAATGGCGGAAATTACTAACCGGGAAGCCCAGGGCCGTCTTTGCCGGATCCATTGGCGCTGGACTGCTTGCCACCCTCCTTTTGAGACGCCCGCGCAAGTCGGTCAAAGCTCCCAAAACATCCCGCCAAATGCTGCTGGGATGGCTACTCGCCTTAGTCAAACCCGCCGCCAAGGCCTGGCTGGTCACACGCGCCAAACAACTTGCCTCCGAACGGGTTGCCTCCGAAAGGGTTGCCAGTCGCCCCCAACAGGAAAAAACCCTGGAGATGCTCTAATCCGACGGCGCGGCCCGGACGGGTGCCCTGAGAACCAGCGCCCAGCGGGGGAAATATCATCCCCTCGGCTCGATTTGGCAATTGCCCCAGCTTTCCGCTTTACTCGGTAGCCATGTTTCAGCCAGAATGGCCACCGATGAGGCAATTCGGTATCAGCATTCTCCTATCCTTGTGTATCCTGCCGCTTGAGGCTCGGGATGCAGCGACTCCCAACCAACCTACAGACGAAAACGACCTGTTCGGAGATGGCTTCTCCGACTTGCCGGAGATGCCCCACAGCATCCGTGTCACCCATGATGGCACCATGGAGTTCGATTCAAAAAGGGGCACCTTCCTGTTCCAGGGCCGCGTCGTCCTGCGAGGAGATAACGGGATCGTACTCAAATCCAGCCGTGTCATCGTCAACTCCAAAGCGGAAACCGCCGACCTCACTGGCCGTGTTTCGCTCAGCCAGAAGGCCACCAGGGACAGTAGCGGACGCATCATCTCCGGCATCCAGCTCTTTGCCGACCGCGTTCGCCTCAACGCCAGAACAAAAAAGGTCATCCTCGATGGCGATGTCAGCATTTATCAGGGTCCCACCCTCCACCGTGGAAAGCATGCCGAATACAATTATGGCACCGGGCAGCTCGAGACCCGCGGTCTCGCCAGCGGACTCGGCCCCATTCTGCTGGAGTCCGACCGCTTCCGCATGGTTGAACGTCACGGGAAGAGGGCCTTTATCGGCGACAATGCCGGCATCACCACGCACGATGTCGCCGATCCGAACTACTGGCTTCGCTCAGACCGCACCACGATCTATCCGGGCGAGCGGATCATCTTCAAAAACCTACGCCTCTACGCAGGTGATACTCCGGTGTTCTGGCTCCCCTATCTGTCGCAACCGCTCAATGCCGATCTCGGTTACCATTTCCTCCCCGGTGCAAAATCCAACTGGGGCGCCTATCTGCTCAACCGTTACGGGATCATGCTGGGAGGTGAGCTCGACGAGGAAACCGGTGAACGTGAGGGGGCATGGCTGCTCTCCCAGTGGCATCTGGACCTGCGCAGCCGACGCGGCGTCGGCGTCGGCTTCGACCTCCTCGACACCCGACTTCAACACAACGAAGACCTCAGTGGGCTCAAACTTTATTACCTCAACGATGCCAACCCGTCGCTCGAGCGCTCGTCCGTCCCGCGCGATAACGTCAATGCAAACCGCTGGAAATTCGAACTCAAACACCGTCTCGAACTCGCCAAACGGGGCGACAACAATACCTACCTCGACTTCGACATCACCGCGCTGAGCGACCGCTATTTCCTTGAGGACTTCGAACCAAAAACGTTCAAAGTCAACCCTAACCCCGATAACGAAATCGGCATCTTCCACCGCAACCCGAAGTATCTCGCAGGCCTCTACACGCGTCTTCGGCTCAATGACTTCTACCAAACCGACACCCGGCTCCCCGAGCTCTTCTTCGATCAAATCAAGGGACCGATTTACAACACACCCATCCTGCATGAAGGCCAGACCAGCTTCGGCATCTACGAGGAACGTCTGGCGGATTTTTATGAGAAAAGCCTGCGCGCCGAGGCCGCCATGCTGCCTCCGGGGAACCGCCTGACGGAAATCAACGGACTGCTCGCAGAGCGCGGCTACACCCGCTTCCACACCTGGCACGAATTCACCCTGCCACTTAATCCCGGCGGCAAGATCGCCATCACCCCGCGTGCCGGCGTCGGCTTCACCCAGTACTCATCCGTCGACGGCGGTGTCTCGTCATTCAACCGCACCCACTTATCCGCCGGCGTCGATGCCTCGATGAAATTTTCGCGGGCCTATCCGGACCTCGTCAACCCTACCTGGGGTGTCGATGGGCTGCTCCACATCTTCCAGCCCTACGCCAACTTCTCCCAACTCTCGACCAACCAGCTGGACAGCTCCTTCACCGGCATCGAAACCCTGACACCCTCGACGCGCCCACGACCTCTGGAGGTGGGCCGCTTCACCGCAACCGACGACCTCAATGACTGGTCCATCATCAGGTTGGGAGCCAGGAACCGACTGCTCACCAAGCGCGATGGAGACACCCACGAATGGCTCGTCATGGATACTTACATGGACGTTTTCATGAACGACCCCGAGTTCGGCCGCAACACCTCCAACCTGTACAACGACATCATCTGGCAGCCTCTGCCGTGGATGAGGGTCGACTTCGAGACCCAATTCCCCATCGCCACCGGCGGCTCAGGGTTCACAGAGCTTGCAAGCCACATTACCTTCATGCCTAACGAATCGTTTGAGTTCAGCATCGGCAGCCGCCAACTTGACAGCCACCCGGTGCTCCAAGACAGCAACCGCATCAGCCTACGTGCCTACGCCCGGATCAGTGAGTCATGGGGTATCGGATTCTATCAACAATGGGAACTGGACGACAACACACCCGAAGTCCAACAGTACAATATCTATCACGACTTCGACAGTTGGACAGCCTCCCTCGGCTTGATGATCCGCGACAACCGTGATGACAGCAATGAATACGGTCTCATGCTCAACTTTACACTGAAGGAATTCCCCGCGGTCCGACTCCCTCTATCAGTCGACAATGAGTAAGTGCAACATTCCATTTTCTCGTTCATCCCCGATTTACCCCACACCCCGTATCCCATACCACCTCACCTACATGACTCTATCACCCGAGCAACTCATCGAAAGCCTGCAATGGCGCTACGCAACCAAAGCATTTGACGCTGAAAAGAAGATACCCGCAGACACCTGGGCAACCATTGAGGAAAGCATGCTCCTCACCCCCTCATCGTTCGGCCTCCAACCTTGGAAATTCATTGTCATCACCGACCAAACCATCAAGGACTCTCTGTTAGCTCAATCGTGGGGCCAAGCCCAGGTGACCCAATGCTCGCACATGGTCGTGCTCTGCGCCAAGGACACCATGGAGAAAAATGACATCGAGGCATGGCTGCATCGGCTCGTTGAAGTTCGGGGTGCCGACCGGGAAAGCCTCAACGACTATGCCGCCATGATGCACGGATTTTTCGGCAGCATGGACGAAACCCAAACCCTCTCATGGGCGAAAAATCAAGTCTACATCGCTCTCGGCCAGCTGATGACCTCAGCCGCAGTGCTGGGAATCGACGCCTGCCCACTGGAAGGGATTGTCCCCCCGGAATACGACCGCATCCTCGGACTTGAGGGCACGGGTTATACGACCACCGTAGGGTGCGCCATGGGCTATCGGTCCAGCGAGGACAAGTATGCGTCCCTCGCCAAGGTGAGGTACACGCGTGATCAAATCCTTGAGAGCCTGTAACCGGGCTCCGGCGGGGCGAGAAGTGGCGCCGCCCCGATCCAATTATTCAGCGGCGGGCAACTGGGGCTGCGACTTGCTGTACACCGACTGCACCAGCGCCGTCAAAAGGTTTTGCGCTAACTCCTTGTCGCGGTCCTGGTAGCTGATTCTGACTTCCAACCCTGTGACACTGACATGAAACTTCTCCCGGATACGCGCCTTTGCCGCGTCCACATCCGCTAATTCCCACCTGTTCACAAGGTCATAATCGTTGATAACGCGCTCCAAGACGGCATCAGAACTCATACTTTCCCTGAGGGCCTCCGCATCCGCCCCTTCTCTTTTCAACATCATCGTCCCCTCATAACGAAACTCCTGCCGTTGCTTGGCACGGTATTTTTTATAAGCCCAATAGGCACCGCTCATACCGACAACCACAACCAGTAATAAGGCCACAAAGGCGAGCATCGTATTCCTTTTCACGCCGCCATACTACACAACCAGATCATCCTGCCAAGCGCATTGGCAGGACACCCCACGCAGTATCTCTCCACGTGGCCACCTACCAGTACTTTTCCAACAACGGGCGCAAACGGGCTGCCGTGTCTTCCGGCCAGTGTTCCTTCGGCGTCATCAGGGCAGGGGCCAGCGCATCATGCTCAGGCCAGTCCGGCAGATCCGGTATGGCAGCCACCGCACGCGCTACAATCTTCTGGGCGCTGAGCGCATTCGCCATCAGATTGCCAATCACCGTTTGCACGCTCACGTCCTCCTCCTCTTCATGCCAACAGTCGTAATCGGTGACCATACATAGCGTCGCCAGCGCGATTTCAGCTTCCCGTGCGAGCTTTGCCTCGGGTAGGTTGGTCATGCCAACCACGTCAAAACCCAGCTGGCGGTTCGCCTCGCTCTCGGCCCGGGTGGAAAAGGCGGGGCCATCCATATTCACATAGGTCCCCCCGTCGTGCACAACACAGCCCTCGTCGCGCGATGCCTGACGCAGAATGGCCCGCAACCCGGCACTCACCGGATCACCGAAGCCTACGTGCGCCGCAATCCCATTGCCAAAAAAAGTGTGATGCTCACGCCGACTCGTCCGGTCGAAGTACTGGTCGGGCAAGACGATGTGACGCGGCACATACTCCTCTTTCAAACTCCCCACAGCGGTGACACAAACCAACCACCGCACCCCCAGACTTCGTAGCGCCCAAATATTGGCCTGGTGATTGATCTCATGAGGCAATAACCGGTGCCCACGACCATGCCGGGGCAAAAACCATACCTGCCGACCGGCAATCTCGCCACCCACCAGCAAGTCAGAGGGATCGCCATAAGGTGTCTCCACCTTCCGCTCCCCGGTCTGTGCAAACCCTTCCATCTCATAAAGACCACTGCCTCCTATTATACCTATTGCATTCATAATTTCTGCTTTTCGATTGATGCTTTCTGCTTGATGGTTTCCGGAGTTTAAAATTTAAAACTTAAAACCTCCCCACCCCAAGGGCTCATCCATTTCCACCACCAAACTCCTGCTGACCACCGTCACTGGCGTCCCCACCTGGGTTTTACGATAAATCCACGGCTGGGCATCGCGAAACACGCGGATACAGCCGAAACTACACCTCGTATGCTTCGGGAACTCACCCACATGCATCCCCACCCCCCACCAGGTCAAACGCATCCAATACGGCATGGCGATCCCGTCATAGACGGTGCCCTCCGGCGGCGACCCCTTGTGCAGCCATGACTTGGCCACGACCACCTTACCGGTCTCCTCTTCCACATATCTGCCATAACGGTTCGATTTTTTTTTCTCCAGCTTTTCCAACACCTTCAACTCCCCCGTCGGCGTCTCATGTCCGGTCACTCCCGTGGAAATATTCGTTTTTAAAATTGTCCGCCCCATGCCATCCAATAACCACGCCTTCTGATCATGCAATGATATCCTCACCGAGGTCTCGGACACATCCGCCTGACGGTACAATCTCTTGTTGACCTGCCAACTCGCCCCCTCCGACCGAAACAACTGGCATGATGCCATCATGCCGGCTAGAAAAATAACCCCCAAACACTTCGTATAGATCCTCAACGGCATGCCGCGAAACTAGATTCTAATTCCCAAATTCCAAATTCTAAATCCACCAATCTCAATCCCCGCCCCGACTCCCCGACTCCCCGACTCCAAGACTCCCCGACTCCCCGACTCCAAGACTCCAAGACTCCAAGACTCCAAGACTCCAAGACTCCAAGACTCCAAGACTCCAGGACTTCAGGACTTCAGGACTTCAGGACTTCAGGACTTCAGGACTTCAAGACTCCAAGACTCCAAGAAATGAAACCCGCCATCATCACCACCGTCTGCATCGCCTGTGCCCTCAGCGGCATCGCTGGCGTGCTGTGGTATGGCCTTCAAGACAAACTCCCCATGACTCACTCCGACCACGCTAGCCGCCTCAGTCAAGAGGACTATGCCCGCGGCGCCCTCAGGGAGCAAGACGTCATCCAACGCATGACCCCGAGAATGAGCCGTGAACTCGAGGCCAGGGGACTGACGCTGGGGTCACCTGTATTCATCCGTATCTTCAAAGAAACACGTGAACTCGAACTCTGGATGCTGCATCCGGCATCAGGAACCTACCGCCATTTCAAAACATGGCCTGTCGCCGCCATGTCCGGCCAACTCGGACCCAAACTGACAGAGGGAGATTGCCAGGTGCCGGAAGGCTTCTACCACGTCGGGCGGTCCCGCATGAAACCGGACAGCCGCTATCACCTCGCCTTTAACATCGGCTATCCGAACACCTACGACCGAGCCCACCAGCGTACCGGCTCCTTTATCATGGTCCACGGCAGCCGGTTTTCTGCCGGATGTGCCGCCATGACCGACCCCGGTATCGAGGAGATCTACACCGTCAGCAGCAGCGCATTGGCCAAGGGCCAGCCTTACTTTCGCGTACACGTCTTCCCCTTCCGCATGACCGCCGACCGCCTCGCCAGCACGGGTGCGAGCCCATGGCATGGCTTCTGGACCAACCTCAAGGAGGGATACGATTGGTTTGAAACCCATGGCACGCCGCCCGACGTGTTCGTGAGCGAGAAGCGTTATGAGTTCAAGTAAGCTTGGAGTGCTGAGGCTTGCCTCCGCTTTCTCCTGGATCGGCTTGCCGACTCCTGTATCCGGCGATAGCCGCACTTCTACGCCTCCTCGAATGAGGCTCGCCATAAGACGGATGGATGCTCGACTCATGAAACCAAGGCTGATGAAGCCCACCGCACGGAGCACGCTCCGTCAGCCACAAAGCGGAGGCAAGCCGTCCGCACTCCAAGCGGAGGCAACTCGTCTGCGCTCCAAATTGTTTAGAAATCGTCCTCGATTTTCAAGAGATCAGTTTTAAAGCTGTAAACGGTTTTGACCGTAGCCCTGCTCGCCTTTTGTTCAAACCAGCTGGCACTGCACCAACGATAGAGATTAGCCACGGGAACCAATCCGTGTTTTACAGCGTTTTGATGCACGTAATTCAACCGGGCATAATAGCTTGCCTCATAGGTAATCTGGCTGTCCCAGTAGTTATGCCACACTTTCCGTCCGGCAACTCCGTCCTGCTGATTGAGCCAGCGTGCGGAGCGGCTGTGAAACTCCCTTATCAACCCCTTTAAGTTTTCAGCACCCGCATCTGGTGATGATGCCACAAAATGGTAATGATTCGCAAAAACCGCCCAAGCTTGTAGTTGCCACTCGTATTTTTGTGCGTATTTAAGCAGCCCTCCGCAGAGCGATTGAAGCTTACCCTCCGTATTGAACAAATGCGTTTTTTTGTAGGTGCCCGCTGTCACCATAAACGCACCTTGTCCACCAAGCCGGTGCTCTGGTGCATGGGGCCAGTTAGAGAAGTCATTCATTGACAAATGTCTAACATATACCCAGGGCGCCGCAAGCCCAATGCCGCGTTTGGAGTGCTGAAGGTTGCGCTCGGCCGCTCACGCCATGCTAAAATGCAACCCTCCTCCTCCGTCGGACTGGGGAGACCTTGTGCCTTGCCTCCGCTTTCTGGAGTGCTGAGGCTTGCCTCCGCTTTCTCCTGGATCGGCTTGCCGACTCCTGATTCCGGCGATAGCCGCACTTCTACGCCTCCTTGAATGAGGTTCACCATAAGACGGATGGATGCTCGACTCATGAAACCAAGGCTGATGAAACCCCACCGCACGGAGCAAGCTCCGTCAGCCACAAAGCGGAGGCAAGCCGTCCGCACTCCAAGCCTCGGCGAAGATGGCAGAGGGAATGGGATTGCCTTCGCCCACCCAGGCTGTGCTGACCAGCAAGTTGCCTCCTCCGGAAACTTGGTGCAAAAAATGGCTCTTAATCAAAGATTGGGGACATGAGGCGATAAAGCCATGATGTCCCCTATGCTTGATAACCCGCATAGATTTCTGAAGGCTTACGACCCCCTTGGTATCGACCACGGTAAAGGGCACGTCATCCATTGACCTGAATTCATCGCTTGAGCCCGGATTCTCCCCCCTTACTTACACTCCCGCATCCGAAGCGAAGGGCGTTATATGAACAAGGCCCGCAAAGAAACCCCTTCTCCTTGCGCAAGAAAAGTTAACAAAGGTTAACAATCATTTGAAATGGGCAATTTCCCCATAAGAAAATGAAGACGCCTCCCTATATACAAGCAGCTCATCGAGGGTTAGTAGGAAGTGTCATCAACTTTCATTGGGCAAGACAGCCCTCCTATTGGGTCAAGCCCCTCTACAAGAATACAACACCGACACCTCGTCTTACCAAGCCATCCAATGGCACAATAAATCATTACCGATTGATTCAGAAAGCACACAGGTAAAACACCGAAATACTATGAATGAACCACAGTAAGGCCAGTCGAGGATAGGTGGACCCGCCCACACACAATTGGCTCACACGCGCATCAGACAACGCAACTGCCTATCACACACGCACATTCCCTGACCTCCATTTCATAATGAGCAACTCCCCTCCAAACCCCAAGCAGCTAGAAAGAATCACCGTCATGAACTCTCATAGATTAATGGTATCGGTGGCACTGGCCACTATCTGCGCCATCGCTGGCATCTACACCATCTACACCATCGGCGCCCTTTACTATGCGCCCCCCGACCCCCTTGTAATTCAAGAGGGCACCATCTACTACGTCGCCCCCTCGGGAAACGATTACTATAACGGAACCACCACATCCACACCATTCCGCACCATTCAAAAGGCGCTTAACTCGGTCACCGCCGGAGACACCATCCTTATCCACGGAGGAACTTACCGACCTTCTAGAGAGCTTTTTCTCAAAGTTGATGGAACCGCTGAGAACCCCATCATCGTCAGCAGTTACAACACCGACACCGAGCCTGTCGTCATCAAAGGATCAGACCTCATGGACACCGGATGGACCCGCGTTCCGGATGACCCCAACGC
>JARFRT010000272.1 GCA_029287105.1 Akkermansiaceae bacterium
CTCGAAACGCGCGCCGGATGCATGGCAGGACACCGCCACCGTCCACCTCAACAGCTCGTTTTTCGCCTCCATCCTCGCCGGAAAATCCGTCAGCATCGACCACGGCGACGGCGCCGGCATGAACCTGTTGAACCTCGGCAGCGGTGACTGGGACGCGGATGTCGTCCACGCCACCGCCCCCGGCCTCGCTGACAAACTTCCCACACCTGCCCCCTCCTCAACCATCGTCGGCAACATAGCGCCCTACTTTATCGAGAAATACCAATTCAACCCAGAGGCCAAAGCCGTGCTCTGGTCAGGTGACAACCCGTGCAGCCTCGTCGGCATGGGTGCTGCCTCCCCTGGGAAAATGGTGCTCAGTCTCGGCACCAGCTACACCCTCTTCGCCGCCATGGATGCCCCGCTCACCGACCCCCAGGGGTTTGGCCACGTCTTCGGCAACCCCTGCGGCAAGTTTATGAGCCTGATCTGCTTCCAGAACGGCACCCTGGCCTACCAGAAAGTCAAGGAAGCCCAGTCGCTCAGCTGGGAGGAGTTCGACGTCCAGGCGCTGACCCCGCCCAGCTCAAACGACACCCCCACCCTGCCCTTTCTCGAACCGGAGATCACGCCGCTCGCCGCCGCGGCCTCCCAGGAAAACACCAGCATCCGCAGCCTGCTCGATGGCCAGTTCCTCAGTATGCGCCAGCACTCCGACTGGATGGGCACACCAGCCGATACGATCTACGTCACCGGCGGTGGATCGCAAAGCCAAGGAATCTGCCAAACGATCGCCAACATCTTTGATGCCACCGTGCAGGGGCTTGAAACCAACTCCTCCGCCGGCCTCGGCGCCGCCATGCGCGCCGCCCATGCCACCGGCGAATTCACGCTCGCGTCACTCGAAAGCCAGTTCTGCCAACCCACCCCGGGCTCGCGCGTCACACCCGAGCCGGAGGCCGTGGCCGTCTATCAAGAAATGGCACCCGTTTTCAAAACCTTACTTGATCAACATCTCTCCATCCACTAACCAACCAAGCTAAAACCATGTCCCGTCCCGTCACTCTGTTCACCGGCCAATGGGCCGACCTCCCCCTCGAAGACCTCCTGCCCGAAGTCAAGAAAATGGGCTACGACGGCGTCGAACTCGCCTGTTGGGGCGACCACTTCGATGTCGATGCCGCCCTTAACGACGACAACTACGTCGTCAAGAAATGGAAACTCCTGCAGTTGCACGAGCTCGACTGCTTTGCCATCTCCAGCCACCTCGTCGGCCAGGCGATCTGCGATCATATCGATGACCGCCACAAGGCGATCCTGCCCGAACACGTCTGGGGCGACGGCGACCCGGAAGGCGTGCGCCAGCGCGCCGCCGAGGAAATGGCGAAAACCGCCCGCGCCTGCCGCAAATTCATCAACGCCCGCCCGTGTGGCGCCCACGATTTCACTCCCGTCGTCAACGGCTTCACCGGCTCATCGATCTGGCACGCCCTCTACGCCTTCCCTCCGACCAACCAGGAGTACATCCAGAAGGGCTTCGACGACTTTGCCAAACGCTTCGCCCCGATCCTCGATGTCTTCGAGGAGGAGAATGTCAACTTTGGCCTCGAAGTCCACCCGACCGAAATCGCCTTCGATATCGCCTCCGCCGAACGCGCGCTGGAGGCTGTCAACCAGCACCCGCGCTTCGGCTTTAACTACGACCCGTCCCACCTCGGCTACCAGGGCGTCGATTACGTCAAATTCATCCGCACCTTCACCGACCGCATCTACCACGTCCATATGAAAGACGCCTGGTGGGGACACGGTGACGGCACGGTCGGCGTCTTCGGAGGCCACACTGACTTCATGGACGCGCGCCGCTTCTGGGACTTCCGCTCCGTCGGCCGCGGCGACATCAACTTCGAGGACATCATCGTTGCACTCAACGACATCCGCTACGCCGGCCCGCTTTCCGTAGAATGGGAGGACGGCCGCATGGACCGCATCCACGGCGGCACCGAAAGCTGCGCCTACGTCAAGGCGCTCGATTTCCCACGGAACGACATCGCCTTCGACGCCGCATTCGACAAGGACAACCAGTAACAGTATCCACTTATTCACTTACCCATTTACCCACTAACCCATTAAAAAAACCATGTCTCCCACACCCTTGAAAGTCGCCATGATCGGCGGCGGCGGCGGCGCATTCATCGCCAACCCGCACCAGAAAGCCATCCACTTCGACGGCACCCGCAAAGTCCACTCGGTCGCCCTGCACCCGGATCCGGAAATTGCCATGAACGAGGCCAACAACTGGCCCTACCCGGTCAAAGGTTACACCTCCTACGACGAACTCTTCGCCGACCAGGCCAACCTGCCCGAAGACGAACGCGTCGACTACGTGCTCATCGTCACCCCCAACTTCGTCCACTTCGACCCCGCCATGAAGGCGCTCGAACTCGGCCTGCCGGTGATGTGCGAAAAACCCCTCACCGTCAACCTGGAGGAGGCCGACCTGCTGGTCGCCAAGGCGAAAGAGAAAAACGTGCCCTTCGCCGTCGCCCACACCTACCTCGGCCATTGGTCGAGCTGGTTCAGTCGGTTCATCGTCCAGAGCGGACTCATCGGGGAGGTTCGCTGGGTCGATTCCTACTACATCCAGGGATGGCTCGCCGACAAGCTCGAGGAGTCCGGCCAAATGCAGGCCGCATGGCGCACCGACCCGAAAAAAGCCGGCGGCAGCGGCTGCGGTGGCGACATCGGCACCCATGCCCTGATGCAACTGCGCTTCGTCACCGGCCTGGACGTCGAACGGGTTTCCGCCCGACTCGATAAATTCGTGCCCGGCCGCCCGATCGACGACCACTTCACCGTCTACGGCGAACTGACCAACGGCGGCAAATGCCTGGTGCGTGCGTCACAGGTTTGTATCGGCCACAAAAACGACCTCGGCATCATGATCGCCGGAACCAAAGGCGCGCTCAAATGGAGCCAGGAGGATCCGGAAAAAGTCACCATCCTGCTTCAGGACCAACCCGACCGCACTTACTGGCGCGGCGCCGTCAGCGCCAACGACGGCTTCCTCGGCGACGTCCCTGCCTGGTTACTCGAAGAGCCCACCATCCCCAGCGGACACGGTGAAGCCTTCCACGATGCCTACGCCCGCCTCCACCGCGAATTCGAAAAAGATGTGCGCGCCTACCAGGCCGGCGATCCATGGGACTGCGACGGTAGCAAGTACGCCAATATCGATGACGGCCGCATGGGCCTCTCATTCATCGACGCCTGCCTCAAGTCCGATGCCGCCGACGGTGGCTGGGAGGTCGTCACCAAGTCGTAACAGAGCCACCGCGGCGCGTCTACACCCCGTCCGCATTCAACTCACCGAGAATATCCCGACCCGATACCTCACCCAACATTTCAAGCTCGGCAGCTAACACCTGCCGGGCTTTTTTTCCGTCGTTGTCCGGTCGGCCGCAATGCGTGCAGGACGCGAAGCCCGGGTATCCCTGCGCCCGTTGCGGGTCGTTCTCCGGCGTGACCAGCGTGACCAGCGGCCGCATCCTTTCACGACTGGCCGGCAGGATCACAATCGGATGGATCCAGCAGGTGAGAGGTTTGTCGAACCACGCCCCGCGCCCCTGCTCCACCGACAGGCGCTGGATACCACAGCGACCTTCGCGATCGAGAAACACACAGCGCGTCTTCGGGAAGTGCGCGGGATAGTCATCGGCCAGCTCGCCCGCCTCCGCTACTCGCGTCGCCGTCTTCAACGACTTGCCAGCCCGAGCCTCAACAACCGGCTCATCGGGAAGCGACAAGCCGTAGGCCCGCAACTCGTCCCCATGCTTTCCCAGCAATGCCCGGATCCCCTCCGCTTCCTCCACGGAGAGATACACCCCGTCATGGCAACAGGTCGCACGGCACCTCGCCAACTCACAGGCTTTGATTGGCTGCTCAAATGCCACGTGATCCAACTGCGCCTCACGCAATTGCTCGCGCAGTATACCCGCCGTGTCCTGATATGCCGTGGCTGCCATCCCGGAGACAAACTAAACAGCAAGCCCCGCCTGTTCACGATCCTTTTCTGTGCCCCGGATAAATTTTTGACCCCTCGGTCAATTAATACTTGACCGGTCAGTCAAATACGCTATTGTGCCCTCGAACCCACCGACCCAATGCCAGGACGCCCCAAACATTTTGATGAAAGCCAAGCCCTCGACCAGGCGATGGAGCTGTTCTGGGCGAAGGGGTACGACTGCACCAGCATCAGTGACCTTGAAACCACCCTCGGGCTCGGCAGGCAGAGCATCTACAACACCTTTGGCGACAAGCGCAGCCTGTTTCTGCAGGCCTTCAACCACTACGCGCAAACGCGTAGCGGTGCCATGGTCGCCCTGTTAAAGGCCCCGGGAACGGCAGCACAACGCATTGACCGCTTTTTCACCGCCCTTATCGAGGCCCAGTGCCGCGACAAGCGCTCGGGCTGCCTGCTGGCCAACAGCGTCAGCAGCAGCATCCAGTCGGACCCCGAGGCCGCCGCCATCGTGGACCGCGCCCTGAAACGCCTCCACCAGGCTCTTGCCGACGCGCTCGCAGAAACGATCCCCGATGCTTCGGAGCGAAAAAAAACCGCCTGGCTCCTGGTCAACACCGCCCAGGGACTCTGTGTACTTTCCAAGTCGGGCCAAGCGGAAAACACCCTCACCGGGATCAGGACCCAAACCCTCGCCCTCATTTTCAAACCCGAACTTTCCACCCCGTAAAAAAATTTCAGGAATAATTGACCGATCGGTCAACTCTGAACAACAAGCCGGTCCAACGACCACCAACCCAACCAACAACCCAATAAAAAAATGAATAACACCATCCACACCGCCGAAACCGCCCCTGAGAAAAGCCGCCCTCTGCTGGAAGGCGTGCAACGGAAAGTCGGGATGATCCCGAATATTCTCGGCGGGATCGCCGAGTCCCCCGCCGCGCTCCAGGCCTATCTGGGGGTTTCGAGTGCCTTCGGCCAGAGCTCGCTCAGTCCGACCGAGCAACAGGTTGTCGCGCTCTCCATCAGTCATGTCAATGGCTGCAACTACTGTATGGCGGCCCACACCACCATGGGGAAAGGCGCCGGAGTTGCCCATGATGTGCTTGATGCCCTGCGCAACAACACGCCGCTCGAGCCCCGACTCGAGGCGCTGCGCACCTTCGCCCTCCGTATGCAGGAGACCAGGGGCCACCTCGAGTCCGGTGAGCTGGACGCATTTCTGGGCGCTGGCTTCACTGAAGCGCAGGCCTACGAGGTCATCACCGGGATCGCCCTGAAAGTGATCACCAACTACAGCAACCGCCTGCTCAACACCCCGGTGGACGCCGCCTTCGCGGCCAACACCTGGGAAAAGCCAAGCTGTGATGCCGCCTGTGGCTGCAGTGCCTGATGGCACAAGATTTTTGGATTAAGAGAGATCCATGAACACGCAAGTGGCCCCGGGGAACCGGGGCCACTTTTTCTCGAATCGCTGCATTTGGAGTTTGGTATTTGGTATTTGGCGTTTAAAACCAGCGCATGGCCCTGCCCCTCAAAAAAAGCGAAATGATCTGTTTCTACGATATGCAATACCGATGGGCCAAACGAAGCACGGATCGTTTTGTCGAGGTCCGGGTCGAACTCAACGAACACCCCCAGGGCCAGATGATCATCGCC
>JARFRT010000316.1 GCA_029287105.1 Akkermansiaceae bacterium
CCGACATTTGGCCAAGAGTGGTCAATCAAGGCAACTTACTCGGAGAGCTGTTGCTGCGCAGTGGCTTGCCCCTGCAGCTTTGGCTCTGCACCGACACTCGACCACTGTGACTGGAATGGCCTTATAGAAATAGAAAAGGGCCAATTTGGAGATGTGAATCTCGATGGAATCAAGGTGGTAACTACTGCGCGTATGGGTGAATGGATAAAGTACTCTGTCAGTGCAGATGCAACTGATAAGCAAGTGAAGGCGGCTGCAAGCCTTATAGCTTCTGCCTGGGGCACCCCTGCAAAGGTGAAAGTTCTAGCCGTTGAGAGGACAGCCATCTCAGTGAAAAGGACGGATTCCAGCATCAGTTTCTCGACACCATCCTCCAACGTCGAAATTGAAATTGTGAAGGGTCATGGAGGTGAGCCAATCAAAATTTTGAATCTTCCCAAGGCGCAACATCAAGAAATGACTCAGTATAGATCCATCATCAACAAGCATGAGGACGGAAAGCGCGGCTTTGAGTATACCGGAACGAATGGATTTTCATCGAAACTTGATGCTAGCGGGAAACTGTAGCCCCTGAGACGCCCCCAAGGCAGAATCGGGTAAGCGGGAGGTTTTACTATCCCGGTGGACAAATAGGGCACATTGATGTATAGATTTACATGAATCTCAAAGATGGCAGGCGACTGGGAGGTGAACATTTGCACGAACGTCGTAAGCAGTCGGTGATGCTTCACAAGAAGGGCGAATCTCAGGAGGAGATCGCCCGGTTACTGGGGGTCCACCGCTGCACGGTGAACCGTTGGCTCGCCTCGTGGAGGGAGGGTGGCGCAAAGGTGCTCAAGCCCCGCCGTCGTGGCGTCGCCAAGGGTTCCGGTCGGAGCCTCACGCCGGAACAGGAGCACCGGATCAGGCACCTTGTCGTAGATCGGTTACCCGATCAGTTGAAGATGCCCTTCGCGCTGTGGACACGGGAGGCGGTCGCGATGCTTGTCCACCGGGAAACAGGGATCAGGATGCCAGTGCGGACTGTCGGCGACTATCTTCGGCGTTGGGGCATGACGCCACAGAAGCCGGTGAAGCGCGCCTACGAGCGGAGCGAACCGGCGGTGAAGCGGTGGCTTGAAACGGAGTATCCGGCGATCAAGGGGCGGGCCAAGGCCTCCGGGGCGGAAATCCACTGGGCCGACGAGACCGGTCTCAACAGCAGCGACAACCGGGGACGCGGGTTCGCGCCCAAGGGCAAGACGCCGGTTCGCAAACACAAGGGGACGGCGGAAAAGGCAAACATGATCTCCTCGGTGACCAACCAGGGGAAATTGCGCTTCATGTTCTACGAGGGGCGTTTCAACCAGCACGTCCTCATGAAATATCTCAAACGCCTGATCAGCGACGCCGCCGGTCGCCCTCTGGTCGTGATCATGGACAACCATCCCTCCCACCACGGGAAACTCCTCAAGGACTGGGCGGGGGAAAACAGCAGCCTGATCACCTTGGAGTATCTTCCGAGCTACGCGCCAGACCTCAACCCGGACGAGTTCCTCAACTGCGATCTCAAGGCCCAGATATCGAAGCGGCCCGACCGGCGTAAGAAGGGGCAACTTAGAAAAACTGCCACCGGGGTGATGCGTTCCCTCCAGAAGATGCCAGAACGGGTCGCATCCTACTTCAAGGCTGCGGACATCGCTTATGCAGCATAAATATCCGCCGGGTTAGTAACTAATTTCATTCGCCAATATCCTCCGCCCAAAGTTCGGGATTGATTTCAATGAATTCAGCCATAATTCTCCTACATTTCTCATCATCCAGAACGATAACTTCGACACCTCGCTTCTGAAGCAGCTCTTCCTCTCCTATGAATGACCTGTTTTCCCCGATCACTACTCGGGGTATTTTATACAGAAGAATGGCACCAGCACACATTGGGCATGGGGACAGTGTCGTGTAAAGGGTCGCCGACTGATATACTGCAGACTTCAAGCGTCCCGCATTCTCCAAAGCGTCCATTTCCCTGTGAAGGACTGCGCTACCCTCCTGGATTCTCTTATTGTGTCCACTGCCGATGACGTCTCCATCCACGACGATCACCGAGCCAATCGGTATTCCGCCCTCAGCAGCGCCTTTCTTAGCCTCCTCAAGTGCGAGATTCATGTAATTTTTGTGGTTCATAAATTTTTAGCCGAACAGTGTTGATACAGGACCAGCGCATCGCCTATCCCAGTGTTGGGTCGCCAACTCCGCTGGTCGGCTCCAACAAGCCCATTATAGCGGCTCTCCGCGCAGAGCGTCAAGCTTCAAGGACTGCTATTATGAACATCCTGACGAGATTGCTGGGCCATTTAGATTCCCCCTGCCACCCGCACCCCCAATAAATCTCTTGCGTTATTTCTGTAATGACAGAAACTAAAGAAACTTATGATAGACCTCAGCACAGTGTCGCAGAATTTCATCCTTCATTGGGGTGAGATGGGAACGCGTTGGGGGATCAATCGCACGGTGGCGCTGATCCATGC
>JARFRT010000524.1 GCA_029287105.1 Akkermansiaceae bacterium
AGATGTGTATAAGAGACAGGATAGAGGTCGGTCAGGGTGGTGTCGGAGTCATTCACAGGTGTGTTGGTGGTGAGGATGAGGGTGATGTCCTGGGTGTCCCAAAATGTTTTGAGTGCCTGATGGCAGGTTTCCGGGGTGACCTTGCCGATGTTTTCGCGCAGGATGGCGAGATCGTCCTCCGGGGTGGAAAAGACAGCATCGCTGTGGATATGCTTGGCAAGGGATGACGCGAGGGTGTTGGATTTTCGGCTCGGTGCCGACTTGACGGCACGTTCGTAGTCATTGATCAGGTTGGCTTTGACTTCCTCGAGTTCGCTGGCAGTGAAACCATGTTCGATGGCACGGCGGAGTTCTTGTTCGAGCACGGGCAGGGCCGCTTTCCAGTCATGCTTATTCGCGTTGACCGAGACACCCCCCATTTCCACGAATTTGAACAGGTTCTGTCGAAATGCCTCGCCTCCGGAGATCGGGGAGTTTTCCTTTTTGGCGAGGATGGAGAAGCGTCTGCCCAGGATGGCATTGGCCAGATTGAGTGGGAGTTTTTCGCCGCGGCTGGCTTTGGTGTCGGGTTTTTGCTGAAAGGGTTTGAGGGCCAGCAGGGTGAGGTCGGTGGTGGCGACCTCTTTATCGGACATCAGCAGCGTCTTGAACCCGTGCCCGCTCGGGATGTTGCCCAGGGTGGGGTCGGCACCGGCTTGGGACGGGTTTTCCATGCCGTTGAAGGTCGACCGGATCCGTTTTTCCGCCTCCTTGGCGTCGAAGTCACCGACGTAGACGAAGGTCATCCGGCTGGGCGTGTAGTACTGGGCGTAAAAATCGGTGAATGCGCTGCGGGGGGCGGACTGGATGATTTCCTCAGTGCCGATGGGGAAGCGCTTGGCGAGTAGGGCATCGGGCAGCAGGGCGTCGAACTGCTTTTCCATGAGGCGCATCTGGACGGAGTCTCGGGAGGTTTTTTCAGAGAGGATGACGCCGCGCTCCTTATCGATCTCCTCGTTGCGGAGGAAAGCACCGTCGCCGAAATCGCGCATGACATCGAAGCCGAGCTTGAGGGTGTCGGGCTCGGTGTTAGGAAGGTCGAGCATGTAGACGGTTTCATCGAAGGAGGTGTAGGCATTGGCGTGGGCGCCGAAGGCGATGCCGAGCCGTTGCATCTGGGGGATGAGCTTGCTGGCATCGGGGAAATTTTTCGACCCGTTGAAAACCATGTGTTCGAGGAAGTGGGCGACGCCACGCTGGTCGTCGCGCTCCATGAGTGAACCGGCGGCGATGTGGAGGCGCATGCTGACGCGTCCGGGAGGTTGCTGGTTGGGCAGCAGGAGGTAGCGCATGCCATTGGGCAGGTAGCCGTAGGTGACCTTGGGGTCGGACGCGATGTCGCTGGCGTCCTGGGCCCAAGCTCGGGCGGTTTGTGCCTCATCGGCTGTTGTCGTGGCGGGCGTGGTCGTGCTGGATTTTTCACGGCACGAGACGGTGAGCAGGGTGACCAGCGAGAGGGATGCCAGCGCGAGGTGGGTGAAGGGTTTCATGATGGGTTAATCTGACTGAATAGCGGTGTGAGCCAAGGGGATTGTTTGCTAATGTGGTGGCAGGGTGGCAGGGGGAGGCGGATTTTCAACCTGAGAAGCGAAAAGGATCCATCTTCTCGGGGGGCAGGGCGATTCAGCAAGTGTCATTTGCTGGATTCGCATCTTGACCCGGCGTGGGTGTCGACCTAGCGTCCCGTCGTTCGCGCCCGACGGCGCTTCATGTCATGAACATCCACGAATATCAGGCGAAGGAGTTGTTTGAAAAGTTTGGTGTAGCCAGCCCCAACGGGCAGGTCGCCGCAACAACTGAAGAGGCGGAAGCCGCAGCGCGAGCCATCGGTGGCAGCAATTTGGTTATCAAAGCCCAGGTGCATGCCGGTGGCCGTGGTAAAGGAACCTTCAAAAACGGTTTTCAAGGAGGTGTGCATCTGGTGGAGACGCCGGAGAAGGCCGCGGAATTTGCAGCCAAGATGATTGGCCAGACGCTGGTCACCAAACAAACCGGTGACGAGGGGAAACTGGTCAGCAAGGTGATGATTGGCGAAGCCGTGGACATCGAACGTGAGCTTTATCTGGCCATTCTCATGGATCGTGACACCTGCCGTCCGGTGATTGTGGCGAGCACGGAAGGCGGCATGGACATCGAGGAGGTGGCTGAGAGCACCCCTGAAAAAATCGTGCGTGAGTTCATTCATCCACTGGCTGGCCTGCAAGCGTATGAAGTCCGCAAGCTGGCCAAGGCGCTCGAGCTTACCGGTGACCAGGCGAAACAATTTGGCAAGCTGATTAGTAACCTCTATACGCTATTCCTGAAATGCGATTGTTCGATGGTGGAGATCAACCCGCTGGTTGTCACCCCCGACGGCCAGGTGCTGGCGCTCGATGCCAAGTTTGGTTTTGATGATAACGCGCTCTATCGTCACCCGGACATCATGGCTTACCGTGACACCGATGAGGAAGACCCGCGCGAAGTCGAGGCCTCCAGGTATGATCTGAATTACATCGGTCTCGATGGGAACATCGCCTGCCTTGTGAACGGAGCGGGACTTGCCATGGCGACCATGGACATTATCCAGCACTACGGCGGGTCTCCGGCGAACTTCCTCGATGTGGGCGGCGGCGCGACCAAGGAGCAGGTGTCCGCTGCGTTTAAGATCATCCTCGGCGACCCGAACGTGGAGGGTATCCTCGTCAACATCTTTGGCGGGATCATGCAATGCGATATCATTGCCGAGGGAATCCTTGCCGCCGCGGAGGAAACGCAGTTGAACATTCCGCTGATTGTGCGTCTCGAGGGAACCAACGTTGCCAAAGGGCGCGAACTGATCGCCAATTCAAATCTCGATGTTATCACGGCGGTCAGTCTTAATGACGCCGCCCAAAAAGCCGTTGCCGCTGTGCAAGGCTAACCACACAATCCCAAACATATCATTTATCATGTCTATTCTAGTTGACGAAAATACCAAGGTGCTCGTGCAGGGCATCACGGGAGGCTTTGGCGGCAAGCATGCCCAGTTAAGCCTTGATTACGGTACCCGGATCGTTGCCGGTGTCACACCGGGGAAGGGAGGTCAGGTCTTTGGCGAAAAGACACCTGTCTTCGACACATGCGCTGAAGCGGCACGCGAAACCGGAGCCACCGTCTCCGCCATTTTTGTGCCGCCGCCCTTTGCGGCGGATGCGATCCTCGAGGCTGTTGATGCGGAACTTGATCTCGTCATCTGTATCACCGAGGGAATTCCCGTTGCCGACATGATGCGTGTGAAAGCCATCATGGAGGGAAGCAAGACCCGCCTGATCGGACCTAACTGTCCTGGTATTGTCACCCCTGGCCGCGGTAAGGATTCACACGGAGGTTGCCGTATCGGGATCGCTCCCGGATACATTCACAAACGTGGTAATGTAGGTGTGGTTTCCCGGTCAGGTACGCTGACCTACGAAGCCGTTTACCAGCTTACTGAACTCGGCTACGGTCAGAGCACCTGTGTGGGTATTGGTGGCGATCCGATTAATGGCACCAGCCACCTCGACGTGCTGAAAATGTTTAACGACGACCCCGAGACCGAGGCGATCATCATGATCGGTGAGATCGGAGGCAATGCGGAAGCCGAAGCCGCGCGCTGGGCGAAAGAGCACTGCAGCAAGCCGATTGCCGGATTCATCGCGGGGGCGACAGCGCCTCCGGGACGCCGTATGGGCCATGCCGGGGCGATTGTGGGAGGCGAGGATGACACGGCTGAAGCGAAAAAGAAAATCCTGCGCGAGTGTGGCATCGCCGTTTCCGAGACTCCCTCGGACATGGGGAAGACGCTTGTGGGCTTGCTCTAAGGGCCGAACACGGAAAACGCGACACGCGGCCCGCAATCTCAAGCCACAAGGGCGCTGCCGGAATATTCGGTGGTGCCTTGTTTTTTTACACGCCAAGGATGCCTTGGGCAGCGGTGAAGTAAATCACCATGCCGGAAATATCGACGAGGGTGGTGATGGCGGGGGCGGCAACCACGGCCGGGTCCAGTTTGATGGCGCGCGCGCCCAGCGGGAGCAGGGCTCCGGATAGGGTCGATGTGGTGATTTGGGCTGCGAGCGCCAACGAAACCGCGAGGGTGAAGGTGGCGAGTGTGACGGTCTCGGGGAGCGGGGGGTTGAAGGCGGGGAGGATGAAGAGCGTGACCAGTGCGATACAGCCTCCCAAGACGCATCCTAACAGTAAGCCGAGAAGTAATTCTTTAATGATGACGCTGGATGTCGAGCCTGCCTCGAGTTCGCCGAGGGACATCGCGCGGATGACCATGGCTGCGGCTTGTCCTCCGGTGTTTCCCCCGGCGGCGACGACCATGGGGAGATAGAGGGCGAGCAGGTAGATGCTGCTGAGAATGTGCTCGAAGCGGAGCATGACGTAGCCCGAGGAGATGGCGAGCAGGGCGAGGACAAGGAGCCAGGGGAAGCGACGTTTGAAGTGGGTGACGACGGAGGTGTTGAGGTAGGTTTCCTCGGATTGTTCACCGGCGATACCGGACATTTTTTCGATATCCTCGGTGGACTCCTCCTCCATGATTTCAATCACATCGTCATGGGTGATGACTCCGAGCAGGCGATCGTATTCATCAACGACCGGGAGCAGGGTCATGTCATATTTGGCGAAAATCTGGGCAGCTTCCTCCTGGTCGGCGGTGGCGAGAATGGAGATATCGATCTCCTGCATGATGTCCTCGACCGGTGAGTCCCGGTCGCTGAAGGCGAGTTCGCGCAGGCGGATTTTGCCCTTGAGCCGGCCCTCGTCATCGACGACATAGACGCGTGCCAGCGATTCGGCGGAGTCTTTGTAATCGCGCAGGAGGTCGAGTGTGTCCTTGACGCTTGTGCCGAGTTTGATTCTGGCTGCGTTGGTGGTCATGCGGCCACCGGCAGTGTCCTCATCGTAGCGCATCAGGCTGCGAGTGGTTTCCTGCTCATCGGGTTTGAGCATGGCGAGGTAGCGTTGTCGCGCCTCGGAGCTAACATCCTGAAGGATATCGGCGCGATCGTCATCGAGCAGTTGGCTGAGGATGCTCCGCTGGGAATCGGGGCCGAAGCGCTCCAGCGTTTCCTCGATCAAGGTATCCGGCAGTTCGGCGAGGATTTCGGGAAAGCGTTCCAGGCTGATGGTTTTTGTGAAGAACGCGCGTTCGTCGTCGTCGAGGTTTTCGAACACCGATGCCAAATCCGCATAGTGCAATTCCTCGGTGGCTGGCAGGAATGCCTGGGCATCCCTGTTTTTGATGGCCAGCTCCAAGCCCTCGATATCCAATATTCTACTCTCCTCAGGCATGACTGGTTTCTAAACGGCAAATGGCAAAAGCCAAATACCAAATTAATAAATGAGCTTAGAGGATTGATTCGATCCATTGGAGGAAATCGTGATGTCGGTCGGCACGGTATTGATGGCAGAGGAAGCCCGCATCATGTCCTCCCTTGATATTAGCGGGAAGGTCATCGATGTAGGCGGTGGTAGCTGGGGTCAGTTGGTACTGTTTGCTGGCCAATTCGTAAATGGCGGGCTCTGGCTTGATGTGGCCGGTTTGATAGGAAAAGACGCCTCCGCTGAAGAATTGGAAAACCGGGTATTTCTCGATCAAATAGTCTTTGTGAGGATTGTTGATATTGGAAAAGAGGATCAGCCGGTGGCCTGCGCAATGGAGGTGTTCGATGCTTTCCCACATGGGCAGGTTGGGGCTGAAGATGTCCACCCATGCGGTGAGGAATTCCTCCTCGGTGCCGGTAAATCCGAGCAAGTCCGCGGCCCATGGGAAGTAGAGCTCCGGGCCGATGATCCCCGCCTCGAACTCATCCTTGCGTTCCAGTACCTGGCCAAGGCGTGCGTCGACATCGCGCGTGCCAGAGGGGACAAGTCGTTTGAGCGCCGGAATGAAATCGACGCCGACGATGACGTTACCAATATCGAAAAGAAAATTCATGGGAGGAAGTAAGTGAATAAGTGAAGAAATGGAGAAGAGGTTGCTACATGAGAGCTCCTTACTCGTGTAATCGGCTTAGGATGAAGTTGGCGGCGGTGTGGGCTGCGGACGGGCGTGCATTGCGGGTGAGGTTCCGTTTCATCGCCCTCCAGACCGATGCGTCATCGGCGAGCATTTCGCGGAGGTGCACGGAGAGGGCGCCGGGGGTGTCGGCGAGGTGGCCGCCATTGAGGTGGCGCAGGAGGTCCAGGTTTCCTTCTTCTTGGCCTGGGACGAGGTGGTGGATGAGCATCGGGCAGGCTGCGGCGAGGGATTCGTGCACAGTGGCACCACCGGCTTTTCCGACGACGAGGTGGTGGTTGTTGAGTAGCTCCGGCACTTTTTTTGACCAACCCTTGATGGTGACGCGGCCGGGAAAGGCGTCTTTGATTTCGCGTGCGCGGCTGTAGAGCTTCCTTGTGTTTCTTCCCAGGACAATGGTCAGGGTCGTGTGCTTGCCCGCTGATTCGAGCAGTTCACGTGAGACCCGGCGCACGTGGGGTTTTTTGGGGGTCGGGAAATAGAGGATACGGAAGGGGCTGAGACCGTCCTCAGCGGTGACCGGGGTGAGGTCGGCGAAGTGGGGGTGGACGGGGAAACCGGTTTCGATGATCCGGGTTTCGGGCAGGCCTTGACGGGTAAGGGCTTCACGGGTGCGTTGGTCGGTTACCAGCCAGTAGTCGGTAGGTGCTTTACGCCATGCGGCATTGATTTCGATTGAATCCGTCACAATGGTGACCACGGGCACCTTGAGTTGTTTGTTTTGGAAGATTCGTTCCAGAAAGT
>JARFRT010000483.1 GCA_029287105.1 Akkermansiaceae bacterium
GAGCTTTGGCTGAAAAAGTTTTTTTCATTGTGTTGTTGTTTAATTGATAAGTAAGTCGGTGGGCTATCGCCGGACTGGCGGTGAACTCACCGGATTCCCAGGGCAGAAAAATCCGCCCACCCCGTGTTGAGGGGCGCGCAAGCTAGGAGCGAGGCTGCGAGATGTCAACCCAAATTTTGCTCCGGTCCAAAATATCCCACAACGCGTGGAAACCGCGCCCCGGACAAGCCCGGAGCAGCCCGGACGAGGTGCCCGGTCACCCGGGGGGCCCAGACACCCTGGCAATGACCCGCAAGGCTTCATTTGACAAAAGCACCGGCAAATTGCATGATCGGCGGCGTGCACCCCGCCCAGGATAATCAGGAGAGTCAAAACGAAAGCGATCGACCCGGATCCTTGAAACACCGGCTCTGGGAGATCGTCTTCGAGGCCGAAACCCCGGCGGGCAAGTTCTTCGACATCGCCCTTCTATACCTGATCGCAGCCAGCGTGCTGGCGGTGATGCTCGAAAGCGTCGATGCCGTCGAAGTCCAATACGGCACCCTCCTGATCATCTTCGAGTGGATATTTACCATCATTTTCACCCTCGAGTATGTCCTCCGCATCTGGCTGGTGAGACGTCCGGCGAACTATATCTTCAGCTTCTACGGCCTCGTCGACCTGATGTCCTGCCTGCCCAGCTACCTGGCACTGATCTTTGCCGGCAGCAGCCACTTTGCCGTCATCCGACTGCTGCGCTTGCTGAGGATGTTCCGGATCCTTAAAATGGTGGGCCACGTCAGAGGCGCGAACACGATCATGCGCGGGCTTGCCGCCTCAAGGGCGAAAATTACCGTGTTCTTCTTCGCCATGATTATTTTTGCCATGATCGCCGGCACGCTCATGTACATCGTCGAGTCCAACGTAGCGGGGACATCCGATTTCACCAGTATCCCCGTCGGCATCTACTACGCGATCGTCTCCATCACCACGGTCGGATACGGTGACATCACCGCCCACACCCCACTTGGTCAGCTGTTGACCTCGCTGATGGTGCTGGCAGGTTACGCCATCATTGCTGTTCCCACCGGTATCGTGGCCGGTGATATGGTCCGCGAGGCGATGCGCCCCGATGAGACCAGCGACGCCTGCCCCGGTTGCGGCGTTCACGGTCATCTGGCCGATGCCATCTATTGCCGGAAATGCGGTGAGCGGCTGCAGCCATGACGAACTACCCGTGAGTTTGTTGTGATTTTTGTTCATGTTCACCGCTTCTTTGTGCTTAGCTGACACCATGTGGATATGGTCCAAACTATCGGGAGCCCAATGGATGGATGCGTGGGAGGATCGTTTCTACGGAAATCCCAATACCGTGATTTCCAAGTTAAAGAGCCACAAAACCATCAGGGTCGAGGTCTATACCGAAACCGAAGAGGAGGCGGTAAAAATCCAACAACAATTCGGCGGTAGCATCCGCAAGCTTGTTCACAAGAACTGGGCCGCAGTCACCGAACCCGCCCGCCCCCCGATCCGGATCCGCAGTTCCATCATCATTTCAGGCTCACGGGACGACGACGCCCGCGAAAAACTGGGCAAGGAATTCCCCGGCCGACACATCATCCAGATCCCCGCCGATATGGCCTTCGGTACCGGCGACCACGCCACCACCTCCACCTGCATGCGGTTCCTCGTCGATGTCGCCCGGGAAAAAAAAGGACAGGACTGGGACATGCTCGACCTTGGCACAGGCAGCGGCGTCATCGCCATTGCCGCCCGAATGCTCGGCGCCCACCACTGTCACGGCATGGATTTCGACCCCCAGGCAGTGAAAGTGGCCCGCAGAAATGTGCGGCGTAACGGCCTCAGCCTCATTCAAATGAGCGAAACCGACGTGCTCAAGTGGTCCCCGGACCGCCAATGGCCGGTTGTGGCCGCCAATATGTTCTCCACCATCCTCCAACAAGCATTCCCCGTCATTGCCAGGGCCCTGCAAAAAGACGGCGACCTCATCATCTCCGGAATCCTCCGGGAACAATGGGATGAAACCCTCGAGGTCGCGGAAAAATGCGGCCTGTCGTTCCCCACGGTCACGCGCAAAGGCAAGTGGGTCTCAGCCCGCGGCATGCGACTGAAATGACGGGCAGCATAAAATCGCACCCGGCAACCACCATTAGGCTTGCATCGGCGGAATCATCAGCTAACTAGTGCTCAACATCTCGAAGGGGGGGTGCGCGTGAAAATCACTGTGACCCCTTTTTCCGGGGAAGAAACACATTCAATCATTTCACACTCACTTATTTAGCACCATGGACTCCATCTCTTCACGCGTTGATAAGGTCTCACCTTCTCTCACCCTTTCCGTCACCAACCAAGCCAAAGCCATGAAAGCACGTGGCGAGGAGGTTTACGGACTTGCCGGTGGCGAACCCGACCAGGACACCCCCGACTTTATCAAGCAGGCCGCCGTCGAGGCCCTCAGCCAGGGGAAAACCAAGTACACCCCCGCTGCCGGTATCCCCGAACTCCGCGAGGGCATCGCCAACAAACTCAAGGAGGACAACGGCATCGACTACGATCCCCGCCAAATCGTCGTCAACAGCGGCGCCAAGCAGTCGTGCTTCAACGCCATCCTCGCCGTTTGCGAAGAAGGTGACGAGGTCATCATCCCCTCCCCCTACTGGGTCAGCTATCCTGAAATGGTCCGCCTCGCCGGCGGCGAGCCCGTCTTTGTGGAAACCACCGCCGAAAACAACTGGAAGATCACGCCCGAGCAGTTCGAAGAAAACATGACCGGCCGCACCAAGATGATCATCCTCAATACCCCGGGAAACCCGACCGGTTCGGTCTACACCGCCGATGAGCTCCGCGCCCTCGGTGATGTCGCCCTCTATGAGGACATCATCATCCTGTCCGACGAAATCTACGAACACCTCGTCTACGGCGAAACCAAACACACCAGCATCGCCTCCCTGGGCCAGGACCTTTATGACCTCACCATCACCGTCAACGGGTTCTCCAAGGCCTACTCGATGACCGGATGGCGGGTCGGTTACACCGCCGCCCCCCTGCCACTGGCACAAGCCATGTCAAAAATCCAGGGCCACACCACTTCCAATGCCACCAGCTTCGCCCAGTACGGCGCACTCGCCGCCCTGGGCGCACAAGGCAAGGATTTCATCAAGGACCTGAATGCCGAGTACGATGTCCGCCGACAGTTCGTCTACGGTCGACTCAGCGCCATCCCCAACATCAAAGTCGTCGAGCCCCAGGGTGCGTTCTACTGCCTGGTCGATACCGAGCAACTCGGGCTGACCTCCGTCAACCTCTGTGACAAACTGCTGACCCGCTACCGCGTGGCCGCCGTGCCTGGTATCGCCTTTGGAAACGACAACAGCGTGCGCATCAGCTACTGCACCACCCTCGACGTGCTGAACGAAGGCCTCACCCGTATCGAGGAATTCTGCAAGGCGCACTAAGGCTACGCAAAAACCAAGTTTCAGCGCGGCTCACCGGTTCGGTGGGCCGCGTTTTTTTACCCGTAATCAACCGAATCCAGCACCAGGCCGCCCGCAGGCGCGCAATAGGGGGCTCTTCCGTGAGGCAGTCCAGCCGGTTGATCAAGCAGCAGGGACAGGTCATCGAGCCGCAATCGCCCCTGGGCGGCATAAACGACGGCACCGGTGAGGAGTCGGGCCATTTTATACAGGAAACCACTACCCGTGTAGCTGATGCGATATCCGCTCCCGGTTACTTCCAGGTCACAGCGACTGAGCAGGCGGGTGTAACGGGTCGCGTCCGTTTCATTGCCCCGTTTGGCGGCAAAGGCACGGAAGTCGTGTTCGCCACGGAGGATTTCCAGAGCCTGCTCAAGCGTCGCCGGGTCGAGCTGCCTCGGAAGGTGCCAGGCCAGGCCCGCCATCAGCGGAGGCAGGACGGGAGCAAGGCACAGGTCATAGGTATACGTTTTCGCCACGGCGGCAAAGCGAGCATGAAAATCCGAGCCGACCTCGGCACAGTCCATCACCCGGATCGTGGCGGGCAACTTGGTGTTCACTGCCGGCACCCAGTTGAACGGATTCATCCGTAAACCCTGCGGCGCGTCAAAGTGGGCAATCTGGCCGATGGCATGCACCCCGGTATCGGTCCTCCCGGCACCATGAATGCGGATCTCTTCTTTCGCCACTGCGGATAGCGCCTTTTCAATCAAATCCTGCACCGTGTTCCCACCCGGCTGCGTCGCCCACCCTTCATAGGGCCGGCCGTCATAAGCTATCGTCAGTTTCAATCGCACGGGGAAACAGTAGGCATATTGTCGCTGAGAAACAACTCCCCCCTTGGCAAGAGGGCGACATCACCCCACACGGCCAATTCCTAGACCCGATCCAAGTTCTGCCACCACTCGCGGTTCTCCAGATACCAGCGCACCGTTTGCCGCAAACCCCGGTCGATCGTTTCAACCGGCGCCCAACCCAGCTCGCCACGTATCCGGGAGGCATCCATGGCATAGCGCATGTCGTGCCCCGGCCGATCCGCCACATGGGTAATCAGATCCTCATAGCTTCTCAATCCACCCTTGGAAACATCCAGGGGAACCAACTCGCCAAGGATCGCACAGAGCCTCTTGATCAGGTCGATGTTGCGCAACTCACAGCCGGCACCCACGTTGTACGTGCGTCCGGGCACTCCTTTTTCCAGTACGATCCGCAGGGCATGACAATGGTCGGAAACATGAAGCCAGTCACGAATACTCTCCCCCGTGCCATAAACCGGAATCGGCTCGTTGCGCAGGCAGCAAAGGATCACCCTCGGGATCAGTTTCTCGGGAAATTGATAAGGCCCGTAATTGTTCGTGCAATTCGTCACCACCACCGGCAGGCCGTAGGTCACCCCCCATGACCTAACAAGATGATCCGCCGCAGCCTTGCTGGCACTGTATGGCGAGCGCGGGTCATAGGGCCTCGCTTCCGTGAAAGCAGCCTCACCCGGCCCTAACGAACCATAGACCTCATCCGTCGAAACATGTATAAAACGGAACCGCCGACGCGACTCGCCGACCATCGACGTCCAGTGGGCTCTCGCCGCCTGCAGCAGATGATAGGTTCCCATGATATTCGTCCGTATGAACTCCCCGGGGCCATCGATCGACCGGTCCACGTGGCTTTCCGCGGCAAGATGCATCACCGCGTCCGGGCGCACGCGCCGGACAAGCTCGCCGACAGCACCCGCATCTCCCAAATCCATTTTTTCAAAATGATACCGAGGATCGTGCTGCACCGGACGGAGCGATGCAAGATCGCCCGCATAGGTCAGCTTATCGAGATTGACAACCTCGTGATCGCTCTCATCAAGAATTTGACGGACGAGATGGGATCCGATAAATCCGGCACCGCCCGTGAGAAGAATTTTCATAAGTGGCATGGTTACCCCGATAGCTTGAAAAAACGGCTCACCACTGTTTTTCGACTGTTCCGAGGGGGGACCAGGCTACCAACCCAAGCGGGGAAATACACGCTTATACTACGGCGCAATTCAAAAAACACCCTGGACAGGCGTTGTTTCGCCGCGGACCAAGGCAAAGCGAGGCGCGCCCCCCCATCATGAAACCCGATCCTTCGGTTCTTTGGCATTGCATGGATGCTCTGGTTTTCCACTGCCCCCATGGCCACCCCTCCTCGCCATTATTGGCTGAAATATTGTCTTGTTTCAGGTCGGGTCAACGGTTAATGATTCCCGCATGCTTGCTTTTGCTTTGTGTGGTGCATGAGCTGCTTGTGGCCGCATCCCGTGGCCCACAAACACCAAAAAAACTGACAAGACATGAGCGGACGAGGACATCGACTATTAAGCCGGAAGTGGCTCTTTCTGCTTTCATTATTCTTGGTCGTCCGGGTAGTGGCACTCGTGATCGGCATCGTATTTTTCACTCTCGGGGCCTACGAACAGAGCATCTCCCATCTGATCATCGCCGGTGCTTGTTTGGCCCTGATCCTGCTGCTGCAAATGATCCACAGCATCGAGCATACAAAAATCGTCTGTCCGAATTGCCGGTCGCAAATCCTCCGAACCAGCCGTTGCTCCAAACACCGGATGGCGAAAAAACTCCTTGGCAGCTACACCCTGCGCCTCGCCTTGCAAATCGTTTTCACCAACTCCTTCCTCTGCCAGTTCTGCAATCAACGTTACCAATGGCGCGGCAAAAAATCCGGCCACACCGCGAACCCGGAGGGCGCCTGAGGCTCAACTCCCCGCACTGGACACCGTCCGACCCCGGCCCGCCAGCGCGAACTTCAACCAGACTGTCCCGGGCGGCAACAGGCCAGGAAACTTGTCCGGCCACTCAACCACCACAATCCCAGCCTCGTCCAGATATTCGTCCCACCCGATGCGCAGCACTTCGTCCTCAGTGTCCATACGGTAAAAATCAAAGTGGAACAGCGGCAGACGTCCGCCACGGTACTCATGCGCCAGAGTGAAGGTGGGACTGGTCACTTCGCCCCGATAGCCCAGGCCTGCAGCGACCCCCTTGGTGAAATGGGTCTTACCGGCACCAAGGCCGCCTTCAAGTGCGAGCACTGCGCCCGTCACAAGCCCAGCGGCCAACTCGGCGCCCAAGGCGATCATCTCCTCAGGAGACTCCACCTGGTTCACCAACGGCTCGTCCCCACTCATTGCTTCCCTCCTCCAAAACCACGGACGGCAAATTCGACAACATCCTTCAGCATCTCATCCCGGTCGATCTCACCCGTGTCTTCCCGTGATCCGGAACTCAACTGAAGCGCCACCTTTCCCAAGCCGTGGTAAAACATCACCGATCCGGCTGAAAAAACCATGTGCTTCACAAGAGTCACCGGCGCAACACCAGGATAGTGCACCATGAATGCCCGCGCGTAGGCTTGAAACGCTTCTGTATACAGGTTGCGGCTCGCAGAGGGAATGGCATAGTCGCTTTCAATCAGGTAGCGGGCGAGAAGACGCAACATCAACCCCGAACGCACGCCGCACTCTTCAGGCATGACCACCGGCCTCATAAATGCCGTCATCAACTCGACCAAGGGCACTTTCTCCACCGAACCATGCCGTGCAATCGCCTCCCTGAGCAGCCTGATCCGATACTCATTAATCGGATTCATACAGCGCTTCACCGTCTCCTGAATCAATCCCTCCTTGCCGCCAAAGTGATAACTGACACTGGCCAGATTGACCCCAGCTGCATTGGTGACGTCACGGACGGATACACCCTCAAACCCGCGTTCCGCGAAGAGGTCCCACGCCGCATTCAGTATCTGCTCCCTTGTGTCCATTGGTTCCAAAATAAGCCCGCAACCATCCATCGGTCAACATTAAACGACCGTATTAATCGGACTCCCTCCTTTTCATTCTGCGCCAGACATGTAAACCCTCCGGCATGGCGACTCATTTCAGCATCATCCACGGCGACTGCCTCAGCGGCATGAGCCAGCTTCCTGAGAATTCGGTCGATCTCGTGGTCACCTCCCCGCCTTATAACCTGGGGATCAAGTACGATACCTACCAGGACAAAACCGAGCGGTCAGCGTTTATCACCTGGTGCCTCGACTGGGCAGCCGGGGTCAGACGCGTGATGCAGGACGACGCCTCGTTTTTCCTCAACCTCGGTGCGGCCCCGAAAAACCCCTTGCTCCCCCACCAACTCCTGCTCGCCCTGACCCAAGCCGATGGCCCGATCTTCACCCTCCAAAACACCTTCCACTGGGTGAAATCCATTTCCGTGGAAACGCGTCAAGGCGACACCATCAGCGCCGGCCACTTCAAACC
>JARFRT010000547.1 GCA_029287105.1 Akkermansiaceae bacterium
CAGCAGGTTTTCCGAGCCACACGGAATCGGATGGATCATGCCATTCTGCCGAAAATGTTGATAGAGGTGGTCGAGGTTTTCCGGAGTCTGGAAATTATCAGCGGTGACCAGCTCGCCGGATTTCCTGTTTTTCCACGGGTAGACGTAGAGCGACAGCTCATGCTTAAAGAGTCGGCCAAACGACTCGAGGATACCGCCTGACAGGCCTTCTGACCATTTCGCCTTAAAGAGTTCATTGAGCAGGCCGATACTGAGCACGATGCCGATCGGGCTACTGGTGTAGCGGCTGAGGTAGCTGGCGATCCGGTGAAACTCCGGGCAGCGGGAGACGAGCACGGTTTTCCCCAGAGCCTGGAGGGCATCGGCGCGCTCGAGAAATGCCCGGTGATCGACCTCTCCCGCTTGGCCTGAGCCGTCGTTGCGCAGCAGGTTGTTCATGGAAATCTCGCAGAGTTCGATGGTTTCCTCCCTTTGGTCATCGGGCAGGTGGTTCTGGAACTCGCCGCGCGTCTGGCGCAGCATGTCCAGGTGCAGGTTGGTCACAGGATCGAAGCTACCCCGCAGCAGGATCAGCGGCTTTTTGTAAAGAGCCTCGGCAGGCTGCACCACCTCGCCGTCGGGTAAAAACATTGCGGCATCGGTGAGCCCGCTGGCAACCAACTGGAGGTGGCAGAGACGGTTGTCCACCCCCTTGAACCCGTCGCCACTGAACTTGAGCATATCCACCTCGACACGGTCATCGGTCAGCCCGTCCATGAGGGACTCGACAAAGGGTGCCAGATTCTCGCGGTGATAAAAAGCGGCAAAGATCAGGTTCACACCGATGATACCGAGCGCCTCCATCTGGTCGAAGTTCTCCTGGTCGAGCAGGCGGACGTGAATGAGTATCTGGCACGGTGCCCCGCCCGGCTCGAGCTGGAGGCGGACACCCAGCCAGCCGTGGCATTCACCCGTGTCCTTGTATCCCCGGGCACGCACGGTGTTGCTAAAGCAGAAGAAGGTCGACGAGGCACCGCGCTTTTCGCCGAGGCGCTCGATCAGAAGATCATACTCATACTTGAGCATGGCACTGACCCGGTCGCGGGAGACGTAGCGCTTGGCTTTGCCGTAAATGGCATCGCTCATGGTCATGTCATAGGCGGAAATCGTCTTGGCCATCGTTCCGGCTGTCCCGGAGGCGCGGAAAAACCAGTTAGCCACCTCCTGGCCGGCACCGATCTCGGCAAAGGTCCCGTATTTCCCCTCGTCGAGGTTGATGCGAAGCGCCTTGTCGTAGGTTGAAAGGGTGTCGCGCTTACTCATCGGGTGTATTGGGGGATACTTTCTCTCGATCAGCGGGCACTCCCTCCTCAGCAGTCGGCCGGACCCAACCCATCTGAATGTAATCGCTGATGATAACCTGATTGTCAGCCACGGGGTTTTTCGGGTAATGCAATTTAATGGTGGCCGTCATCGTTTTGTTGGTCTGAAGATCCGCGAGCATGCGCATCAAGGAAGTCGAGTCTCTGGCGACATATCCATAAATCGTGCGCTCTGAATTGGGATGGGCAAGCTTGACCGCAACCCATTGACTGTCATCGTCAAATTCCCTGTTGTAATAATTGTCCAAACTGCACGTCACACGCACCTCGACGGGTTCAGCGGGACGTTTTTCAAAGAGCTTTTCCCAATCCATCGAGGACCACGCGACCCAGCTTTCCCAGTCGACCAAATACCCCGCCGGCGTATTTTCAAGTGCCACTGATTTCACCGTGTAGTCATTCAGTCGCACCGACATCGTCCCCATCACGCCTTGCACACTCACGCCGCGGCCGTAGGCTATCGTCTTGACACCCGGGGGCTTCCACTCATGGGTGGCATACCACTCGCGCATTCGTGGCACGGTCACCTCCGGCGTCCTGACCAGGGGTTCCAACTCGGCGGATGATGTGGCATTAAGGAATTTTTTGACCACCTCCCCCCCATCGGTGAGGAAATTCGTACCGGTTTTCACGGTGTCTGAGATTTCTTTTTGCTTCCTTTTCTCCTCCGGGGTCATCTGATCCTCTGGCAGAAGAACGGGGGCGGCGAGACCCACTGATGATTGTATTGCGTCCTCGTCATCGGACGATTTTTTATCGTCCAGTGAGCCGATCACCAGCCAAGCGCCGACACCTACGATGGCGAGACCGAATACTGACCCGCCAATGATCCATGCCACGGGGTTCACTGCCTCCGATTGACTCGGTGCCGAGCCACGCTCCCACTCGGGTCTGGCGTGCGACCCGTGATGTTTCCTGCGACTGCGGTGTGTTTTTTGTGAGGATGCCCCGCCGGATTGCGGTGCGGTGTCACTCTCTTTCAACGGACGGGAGACGATGGGTTTGGCTTCCCTCTGCTCCCTGGGTTTTGGCGCAAGAGCTACAGACCTTTTTTCAGAATGCTTTTCGGAACCCTTTTCAGGGGAGTTCCTCACCTGAGGGCCTGCTTTTTCCGCCTTCGGCATGTTGAGAAGATAGTGGCATGCGGGACATATCACCCCCGCACCGTCGTGATCCTTGGGCACACGGAAGACAAAACGGCATACCGGGCAAATCAGCCCTCCCCATGTTCGTTTCTTTTTAGTAGCCTCGGGCACGGGCAAACGATGTTCCAGCGTCCGCGAAAGTGCAAGCAAGCAGTTCTAAGATTTCGCCGGCCTCACCATGCTCGCTGCTTACTCCTCGTGGATCTCAATACGAGGAGGACGCTCGAGGATGATCGCGGCATCACGATCCTCGTCGTCGAGCTGGTCAAAGTTCATCACGCCACCATCCCTGGCGCGCGACGGCTTATCCCTCGGGGCAAAATCCGGCTGCTCCGAGCCGTAGGGGTCCTGCCCTAGCAGCAGCGGCTGCTTCGGTTGAATCGGAATCGCGTGGGACAGCACCCCACGGGAACCCTCTGCGGCGAAGTTATGATTCCCGACAAGAGCCGGACCCACAACACCGTGTATGTCGCAGTAACCTGTCGGCTCGGTTCCCTTGAGAAAATATTCGTTCAAAATGGTCGCCGAGTAGGACTCGACCCCGCTCACAACATCACGGGTAAGCTCCTGGCAGTAGCGGGTTTTCCTCAGGCCGGAACCCTTGCAAATTTCCAGTCTTACAACCGCTTCGGGAACCTGCACGGGGCTGCCGGCAAATTCCTTATTCGCCGCGTTCATGGTCTCCACCCATACGGGCATCACCGTTTCACGACTGAAGGCACCGGGGTAAATGGCATCCCGTGCGCCATGCAGAAACCCGGTCCACACACCGCAGGTGACGCGGCTGTTGTAGCCGACAAACCAGTTGTCTGCAAAATCATAGGTGGTGCCGGTCTTTCCTGCAAGCGAAGCATCATCGACAAGGGCCGCCGTGCCTTCTGGCCCGGTGCCATCCCGCAGTGCGCTCTGGAGCATGCTGTGCATCATGAATGCGGTCTCCTCACGGGTGACGCGCTTGCTACCGGCTCCTGCCTTGACCTCGTAGCGAGTGGCTCCTGCCGAATCCACAATGCGCTCAATAAAATACGAGGACGGGGGCAACACTCCTCCGTTGGGGAAGCTGGCGTAGGCACGGACGAGTTCGGGAAGTGATACATCGGCGGTCCCGACCAGCATGCGGGCCAGGAGTTTGGTCTCTGGAAAACTGAGACCCAACTTACGGGCCGTTTCCATGACGGTTCCGAGGCCAAGCTTTTTGCCGAGCCGGACGGATGCCGCAATTTTAGAAACGGCCAGGGCACGGCGCATACTGATCTCCCCCTCATAATCGGGAGTCAGGGTTTCCATCCCCCATTCACCGAGAATTCCTTCGCGCCCATCCACCATCACCGCCCGGTTATCCATCGGGTGGTCGATCATCCTTGAGACAGGTGACAATTTTTGTTCCAACGCTGCCGTGTAAATGAATGGGAAAAACGCGGTGCCGACAGGCTTGCTGCCAGACTGGACAAAATCATACTGGTTATGGGTAAAGTCCCGACCTCCCACATACGCGATGACGCCTCCGTTCGAGTTATCAATCATCAAGCCCGCGCCTTGAAGATACAAAGGCTTGCCGTCCTCCTTGCGATAGTCGTCATAAACCGGGTGGCTGTATCCATCCCTGACCTCGGTGGAGGCCAGTTGCTTGAGCAGGCTTTTCTCCATGGCCGATTGCACATCCCGGTCAATACTCGTGTGAATCTGAAACCCTCCCTCGGTCAGTTCATCCTCCCCCAGCCGCTCGCGCACGGCATGGGCGATCCGTTCATAAAGGTGTGACGTCCCCCTGCGGATCGGCTTCGAGTCGACCACGACGGCTTCCTGCTGGAGTTTTTCACCCTCTGATGCAGATAACACCCCCTCCGCCACCATGCGGCGCAGCACTTGGTTGCGCGCTTTTTTATTCTCTGCCGGATTATTGATCGGCGAGATTCTTGTGGGGTTCTTAATGCAGCCAACCAATGACGCGCACTCAAGCGTCGTAAGATCGCGCGGTTCTTTGCCGAAGTAGCCGAGTGCGGCGGATCTAATTCCGTAGAATCCGCTGCCAAAGGGTATGCGGTTCAAGTAGAATTCGAGGATTTCGGGCTTGCTGTATGCCTTCTCAATCCGCATGGCCAGAAATGCCTCCACCGCCTTGCGTTCGAGCCCTCCTTCACCACGCTTGTCCGCCTCCTCCTTCAAGTGGAATGCGTTGCGCGCCAGCTGCTGGGTCAGGGTACTTGCCCCCTGCGTCTGCCGGCCGGCCCTCAGGTTCAGATAGAGCGCGCGGACGACGCCCACCCGATCCACCCCGTCATGCTCAAAAAACCGCTGGTCCTCACCTGCGACCAGGGCGTTGATCAGGGTGCGCGGTACGTCCTTGATGCTTATTTTATCGCGGTTTTCGACGAAAATCCGCCCAATCTCCCGCCCCTTGCGGTCGAGAATCAGGCTCTTCACCTCGACATCATCGATTTTGCCCAGGTCGTAGGTCTCCGCCCGATCCTTGAAGGGTTTGGTTTTGATCTCGAAGACAAAATAGCCGACCCCGCAGGCAATCCCCCCTAAAATGAAGAGATAAAGCAACCATTTGAGCTTGAAGAACCTTCTCTTACGGCGCTTGTTGCCTGTGCCGCGACGCATGTTTTTGTTACCGCGTATTTTTTCTGAACTGGAAAGCTTTTTACCCATCACTTTATTTTTTCAATGGCGGAGAGATCACCACATGGACCAATCCCCAACAAGAGTCCCCACTCATACCCTCAGACAGAGCCAAAGGCAACCCCAGCTTTTCCGTCCAATGATCCGGGTGGGCATTCCCCTTTGTCAGGGAAAATACGAGCCGACCTCGCCGAGCATGGCCCGATCACATTCCGCGAATTCATGGGGATGGCGCTCTATGATCCCGAACACGGGTATTACGCTACGGATATCAAACGCGTGGGTAAGGTGGGCGACTTCATTACCAGCGTCAGTGTCGGTCGCTGTTTGGGCCTTCTGCTTGCGCGGCGACTCGTCGGGTTCTGGGAGGAATGCGGGCAACCTGACGCCTTCCACATCATCGAACCCGGCGCGCATGACGGCACGCTCTGTGCGGATATCCTGCGTGAGGCGCGCTCATTTTGCCCCGATTTCTATCAGGCAGCCCACTATCATCTGATCGAGGCATCCCCCGCCCTCACCCGGGCACAGGAGGACAAACTGGGGCCCATTCTGGCCGGAAAATTCACCACTCACGCCTCGCTAAACGACCTCCATGGCCTCCACGGCGTCATACTGTCCAATGAACTCATCGATGCTTTTCCCGTCGATCTCATTCGTTTCGAGGGTGGTCAATGGCGACAACTTCTCGTCGGGGAGTCTCAGGGCGGCCTCCATTTCATCCCGACCGACTGTGAGGAAACTGAACTCGATGCGTTCTGCCAATCACTGGGCACCCATTTCCCCGATGGTTACACGACGGAATACAATCCCGGCATCACCCGATTTGTCCGGGAGGCGTCAGCGGCGCTCGAAGCGGGGTTGTTCATCACCATCGACTACGGCCACCGCGCGACAGACTACTACCACCCCGGCCGTAGCACAGGCACCCTACAAACCTATCACCGGCATCAGAAATCGGAGAACCCGCTGGAACGACCGGGTGAGATCGATATCACGAGCCACGTCGATTTTACCCGACTGATCACCGCCGCCGAGTCGGCCGGCTTCGCATCCCCCGCGCTGAGCACCCAGGCCAGTTACCTCACCCATCACGGCCGTCCATGGCTCCTCAGCCTGGAGTCCGCGTCATCGGCCGAGACTCCGGCACTGATGCGGCAGTTCCAAACGCTGACCCACCCGGCGATGCTGGGAACCCGCTTCATGGTTCTTGAGATGCAAAAAGACGTGTCATGATAGGAATAGTTTCCGCTATGTTTTGACAAATCAGCCGTCGCCCACTAAATCGCGGCATGGCGAAGCACCGTATTCTCGTATCAGATCCCATTTCCGACAAGGGGGTTGAGCTCCTGAGTAGCCACCCCGACCTCGAAGTGGACGTCAATACCGGCCTCAGTCCGGAGGAGCTCATCAAAATCATCCCCGCCTACCACGGATTGATTATCCGTTCCCAGACCAAGGTCACCGCCGAGGTGCTTGCCGCCGCGACCGAGCTGAAAGCTGTCGGCCGCGCCGGTGTCGGTGTCGACAACGTCGATCGCGATGCCGCCACCAACCACGGCGTGATCGTGATGAACACCCCCACTGGCAACACCATCTCCACGGCCGAGCTCGCCTTCACCCTGATGCTATCGTCAGCGCGCAACATCGGCCCCGCCCATGCCGCCGTGCTTCGAGGGGACTTCCCCACCGCACGCAAGGCCTTCGGCGGTATCGAAATCAACGAAAAGCGCCTCGCCGTCATCGGTATGGGCCGCATCGGTGCCGAGTTCACCAAACGCGCCCAAGCCTTCGGCATGCATGTGGTCGCCTACGACCCCTTCCTGACCCAGGCCCGCGCGGACCAGCTCAAGGTCGAGCTTGCGGCGAGCCCCGATGAGGCACTCACCGGTGCCGATGTCGTCACCCTGCACGTCCCCCTCACCGACGACACCCGCCACATCATCAATGCCGGCCGCCTCGCCCTGATGAATGCAGGGGCACTCGTCATCAACTGCGCCCGCGGCGGCCTCATCGACGAGCCCGCCCTCAGAGCCGCCATCGACTCCGGCCACATTGCCGGATGCGGACTCGACGTCTACGAGGACGAACCCCCGGCCGCCGACCATATTCTCTTTGGCCTCCCCAAGCACGTGTCCTTTACCCCGCACCTCGGGGCATCCACCCATGAAGCCCAGGAAAACGTCGGCATCCAGGTGGCCGAACAACTCCGCGACTTTCTCACCACCGGCGAAATCCGCAATGCCATCAACATGCCGTCACTCGACGCCAGTGTGCTGGCCGAAATCGGCGGCTACCTCGACCTCGCCAACTCGCTCGGCAAATTCCTCGCCAAACTCGGCCCCGCCAACCCGGACGCCCTGCGCGTCTCGTTCCACGGCGACATCGCGGAAAGGGACACCTCGCTGGTCTCCCGCACCGTGCTCACCGGCTACCTCGAAGCCGCCCGCCCCGCCGGACAGGTCAACATCGTCAACTCGACCTCGGTCGCCCGCGACATGGGACTGGAAATCGTCGAGTCCACCATCAACGCAAAAACGGAATACAATGAACTTATCGTCGCGGAGTTGCGCAAGGACGGCAAGAAGTTCCGCGGCGCAGGCACCATCAACGGCCAGTCGCCGCGGATTGTGGAAATCGACCGGCTCTACATCGACACCAATATCAAGGGGCACTTCCTCATCGTCCGCAATGACGACCGCCCGGGTATTGTCGGACTCGTTGGCAGCGCCCTCGGCACCAGCGGGTTGAATATCGCCAATTTCTCACTGGCTCGCAACAAATCAGAAGGCGACGCCCTCAGCGTCATCGAGTTGGACACGGCCCCCGATGCTGAAATCATCGAAAGGCTCGCTGCCGCCCCCGGTATCCTGTCGGTCACTGCTATTGAGATCTAGTCAACACCCCGTGTATTTTTCCTAGAAATAGGCTTTACACAGTCTCTTATCCGAGTATTTTCCGCGTCCCGACATCCGTCCAACCTACTTCCAACCCACTCTAAACCATGAAAGTTCTTTCCTCACTCCTCTCCATGAAAAAGCGCCACGAAGACTGCCAGGTCGTGAAGCGCAAAGGCACGCTCTATGTCATCTGCAAGAGCAACCCGAAGTTCAAGGCCCGCCAAGGAGCCACCAAAGGCACCCGCCTCAGCAAAAAAGGCGTGAAGTAATCACGTCGAAGAGGTTTCCGACCTCTTTGCGGCTTTACCCAACCATTTTCCAGACCCCTCTCCGTTCATTCGGGGAAGGGTTTTTCATTCCCCTGCAGGAGACGTTTCCAAGCTCTTCGTGCTAGCCCTCTTCACCTTCCTGATCAGGGTGTAACCCGACCACACGATGAGTAATCCCACGGCGATCACCACGGCATAAATCCACCACGGCAGCGGAATCGGGGCCATCATCTTGAGGAGAATCGGTTTGTGAGCGCACTCGCGCAATTTGTAGGCCCATTTCAAGGTTTTGCCCCCGTTTTCGACGAAATGGGCATTGCTTTGCCCGGCAGCTTCCGGCAAGTGTACGATATAGCGAAACTCCGAGTCCCCGAGTATGGAGGCACTGCTTTTCCCCAGATTCTCTCTGAGCAGGGGTCCCAGGTCAACCTCCCGGCTGAAGTCCGCCGACAAGCCGTGGAGGGACACCGTGATGTTGCCCATGATGGCTTGTAACATCTTATCAGCCTTACTCGGATTCACCTTCGGCGTGCGCTTGGCCATGACCCCTTCCAACGCCATCATATCATCGGTTTCAATCTCGATGGTGACGACCCTGTTGCCATTCTCCTTATCCACACGATTCGTAATCAACTTCAGGTGCTTCTGTTTTGCCACCTCCTCGATGACGTTGCCCCTCAGCTCTTCAGCATCCTCGGCGGAAAAAATCACCCCCGGCACCCGATAGACCGCCTTCACCCGTGCCGAGCCATTGGCCTCAACAAAAACCTCCTCCTCCCCGTCGATACAGCTGTTGAGCAGCACGGTCACCAGGGCAAGGAATGAGAAAAGAGCGCGTTTCATCGGCAGTGCACTCTGCACCATCTCCGGCCAACTGCAACGCCGAATACCACTCTGCGTGGCACCGGCAGAGTGGTTTCAAATGCTTGTGACCCTGTCCCCCTGCGTTTCCCCTATGGCTTTCGTTTACCCAGCGGGAAATCGCGGAAATTCTCCATCCGCGGAGTGGTCGGGTGTTGCGCCCCCTCCGTGAGCCGTGGAACTTCCCGCGAAACAAATCCGATCAATTCATTGAGGAACACATAGCCATCACCATTGCCCGCCTCTGAATCGGCCTTGCCTTCCAAACCATCGAGCAAGGCTGCTGTGAACGCGCCGTGGCCGCCGCGGTACGCCTTGTCCTCGTACGACGACTCTCGTCCCGTCGACGAGGCCAGCACCACCGTGCCGGTCCCCTGCTCGACCAGTTTGACCGCATCTTCCGCCGTCAGGCCGCTGCCCCGCCGCTTGGCGGTCTGGCCAAAACTTCCGGCATGGCAAATATCCATCATCACCAGTGCTTTTTGCCCGGACGGACGGCGTGTCAGGAAATCCGAGAATGCCCGCAATTCAAGACCCGTGTATGCCTCCTTCATGTTGCTGTCATGCGCCATGAAGTAGAGTTCCTGGTCGGTACTGAGCACACCATGACCGGCCAGGAAAATCACCACCGTATCCTGGGCTGACGCCTGCTTGAAAAACCGGTTCATTTCAATCTTGATCTCACGCACCGTCGCCGCGCCATTGGTCAACACCTTGGTGTGCACTTTCTGATAAAGTTTTCCCTGCTGGAAGGCCATCGCCTTCGCCAACTCCTCGGCATCCCGGTCGGCGTAATCCAGATTCTGGTCAACCCGTTCATAATCCTTCACCCCCACACCAAAAAACCACAGATGCGTATTTCCTGCTACTGACCCCGGGGAGGCCTTCTTGACAGCCCGCCTCACGCTCACCGTGTGCGGCATTACGACTGCCCCCTTGTAGCGCAGCGCGGCCGAAAAAACATTGGTCCCGTCGGTAAGGTCAAACGTATGCTCAAGCAGATACTTCCGCGGCGCCACCTTGGCGGGAACCACCTTGAATCCGCGGCCGGTATGCCCATTGACGGTCCAGACGACATTCGGTTCGGGAGCATCCTCGCTCAGGGCTTTGACCTCTATTTTCATCGTGTACTTGTCACCCTTCGTTTCGATCCCGTTGGCAGACAGCACCTTGATTTCGTAAGGAATGCTGAACAGATCAGGGTCGATTCGGGGTTTCACGATGACGGCCTTTTTGATGACTCGCTTCTCAAAAATAGACTTCATGCTATCCGCCAACAGCGCTGGCTGCTCAAACTTCTGCCGGAGGGACTGCAGTGGCAGCATCCTGGTTCCCACGCGCAAAAACACCTTCGTCGTGCCTCCGGAT
>JARFRT010000010.1 GCA_029287105.1 Akkermansiaceae bacterium
TCAAAGCCAAATTTAAAAATATATCCCGGACGCCGTGGTTCACCTCATACGACTGGACAACTACAGCCTTGGGCCGCTGGACGGTGCTGTCACCGACGGGATTGACCGGGAAATGCTGACACCATCGGCGAGTCTGCAGGGGCTTGATACCAGACCACTACCGGTCACCGAACCTCGTATGGCGGCCGGCAACATGGGACGCAATCCCAATGAAATTCTCCACTATGACGAGTCTCCGTACGGGTTCCACTGGCTCGGCCAATCGTTTTTGTATGACTACCTGACATCACTCAAACCTTACAGGCCGATCATCGACTTTGAATACCATGCGTTTTCCATCAATACGATCCGCATCCCGGAGATCAAACAAAACCACGCCAGTGCTTCCCTGTGGTTGGCGCACCTGCATGGCCTTGTCGGAAATATGGCGTGGTACTGGCAGCAGCGGTTTGGACCGTATCCATTCCCTCACGAACACTTCAAGGTATGGTTTTACGGGAGTCTGTCTGCACAGCCACGGGTTGCTGCGGAGTATTTTCAGACGATGTTGAAACTGAATACTTTCTCGCAAGAAGTCGAGGCACTGGCGTCCGTCGACAAAAAACCGGTTCGTCTGTTTGTCTCCAAGCCCTCGTATATTCAAAACCGTTCGCACATCGACGCACTTCACAGGGTTTATGAGGGGGTGTGCTTCCATGGCTTCAGAATCGGATTTTTGACTGAACAGGAACTTGCACGTGTCAATTCTGCTCGAGATTGTCAACTGATCATCATTCCCGACGCAGAATTTGTCAGCGCCGAGGCATTGCAGGCGCTGGAAAAAGCCAAGAAGTCCGGGGTGCAACTCGTCCGTTTTGGCACAATAAAAACCACACGCGATGCGCACGGACTTCCGCACCCGCCGGAGTTGATTGAGTTTTTAAAAGACGTGCCGGTTATAGCTTATGCAGATGCGCATACTCTTTCTAACATCTTTGAGAAACGGCTGGAACCGATCACCTCCGATTTGAAGGTCGTGGTTACCCATGCAGATGGCCGCAACGCATTTGGTGTTGTTCACCGGCAAGCGGTGGTGAATGGCAAGCGCGTCTTGTTACTTGTCAACGTTTCTGACAAACCCGTCGAGGTCCGGATGCGTTCACAAAAGAGCCGTTTTGTGGACGGCTTTGATCTGCTTAACAGCGAGCCCATCAAAGGAGCGGGTATTACGCTACCCTTCCAGGGAGTTCGGCTCATCGATATTTCATTATGATCACCGGTGTCGGCATTCCACGGCGGACTCCTTCGCTGGGGCAAGGTTGAGCACCGGCTATGAGCCCGGCACCACGGTTTGCTTGAACCGTTCAATGGCCTGCCTCATGGATTTGGCGATTTCGGGATGGCGGGTGACCAGGTTGGTCGTTTCCCTGATGTCGGTCGCGAGGTTGTAGAGCTGAACGTCGCCGTCCTTCAGGATCATCTTCCAATGCCCACGGCGCATCGCCGTGCCCAGTTTCGGCTCGTAGCCAAAGAAGAGGTCACGGGCCGGCAAGGGCTTTTGCCCAAGAAGGAGGTCCTTGGCGCTTGCCCCGTCCAGGTTGTCCGGGGTGTCCGCCGAGAGTCCGGCGATATCGGACAGGGTCGGGAACAGGTCAAAGCCGGCAAGAAGCGTATCACACGTCGTGTCCGCCTTGATTTTCCCCGGCCACCATGCCACCGCAGGGACACGGTGCCCGCCCTCATACTGGCTGAACTTGCCGCCGCGGAATGGCCGCTCCACCGGACTCATCCGCACGTCGCCGTTGTCCGACCAGAAAAACACAAGCGTATTTGCGGCAATGCCCGATGCGCTGACCGTATCGAGGATCGTGCCGACGCTCTGGTCCAGATCCTCCACGATCTTTTTGTAGCGGGGCCGGTTGATGTCGTCGACGCGGTTCTGTTTCCAACCCTTCTCGCGCTTCTCCGGCGTATCGGACCTGGTCTGGTAAGGGTTGTGCACCGCCTGGTGCGCCACATAAAGCAGGAAGGGCCGGTCCTTGTTGCGCTTGATAAAGTCGACACTTTTCCGGGTGATGATGTCGGTCGAGTAGCCCTTGACCTCCTGCCGCGCGAGACCGTTGCGCCAGGTCGCGTGCTGGTGGTAATCAGCGCCCCCATTGAGCAGGCCGACAAACTCGTCGAAGCCGTGGTGCACCGGGTTGTGGCGGTCCTGATAGCCACAGTGCCACTTGCCGTAGAGCGCGGTCGCGTAGCCATTCTTCTTGAACACCTTTGCGATGACGGGCGTCGTCGGGGGAATCCCGTGACCCGCTTCACGGCTGCCGACAATCACGTCGACGATGCCGCCGCGTTGTTGGTAGCGTCCGGTGAGAAACGCAACGCGCGTGGGGCTGCACACCGAGGAGTTGGAATGAAAATCGGTGAAGGTCATGCCTTCGCGGGCCATGCGGTCGATCCGCGGCGTCTTGACCCAGCCCCGGTAAAGGCTGAGATCCCCGCAACCCAGATCGTCCGCCAGGATGATGATGATGTTCGGCGGCCGCGTCGCGGGTGCGGCGGAACAGGTCAACACTGCCGCCAAAGCAGCAGACAGGACAGCAAGTAGGGCATGAGGCAATGGGCGGGTCGTCATTAGTCGCGAGCGTAGCTTTCCGGGCCGCTTTGCCAAGATCGGATTTGTGGCGGATGGGGCGGTGTGTAACCCACGTACCAGTTCACAGCTGCTCGCATTCAAACGCAATATGCGTGTCTTGAGTGAAGATTTTCATTTCCCTCTTTCGCCCTTGCCTGATCACCGCCCTCTTGCCAGAGTCGGCCCATTCGGCCCCCATTCGGCCGCCGCTCCCCCCTCTCGGCAACGCCCCACCCCCAACGTAAATTTCTAGCAATGATCATGAAAAAAAGAACGATTAGTACGCTGTCATTATTGATGATACTTCTGAGTGCATCCCAGCTATTGGCCAGTGACAGCCAAAAGCATGACACGGTTCAGAAAGACCTCCTCTGGTCTTCAGAGCCGGTGGTGTTCTCTGAAAAAATGAATTTAAGGGCAAGAGTGAAACATTGGTCTGAGAATGTCTATCCCATGGGGAATGGACGACTGGGGTTTACGGTCTTTGGTTCTCCACTGAGAGAAAGGATCCATTTCAACGAAGACTCACTCTGGGTGGGCAATGAGGATTATCCCGGTGGTTATCAGCCCTTTGGTGATGTTTATGTGGAGCTTGGTCACAAGGAGTTTACGAATTACCGCCGCAAGCTCGATATCAAGCGTGCTGTGCAGACCGTGACGTATCAATCCCGTGGTATTCAATACAAACGTGAGTACTTTGCCAGCTACCCTGCCCAAGTCATGGTCTTTCGTTTCTCCGCCGACCAACCGGGTGCGCTGTCCGGCAAGGTCCGGCTCGATAGCATCCATCGCTCCAAACACGCACTCGATCAAGGTCAGCCCCCCGAGCAGGCTGCCGCGATTACCACCACGGCCAAGGGTCGGACACTGACTCTGAAAGGCGCCAACAAGGATCTGTTCTGGTGGAAAGTCTTTCTCGAGAAAGTCAACAGGAAGGACAGCGACGGAAGGAAGCAACGTCGCGGCAGGGAGTATGGCAGTGAACAGATTATCGATCTCGATTACGAGGCACAGGTGCGGGTGCTCAATGATGGTGGGACCGTCAAAGTAGAAGGAGACAGCCTTGTTTTTGACAAGTGTAACAGCCTGACCTTGCTGTTGGCCGCCGACACCAATTACATCAACCAACGTGAGAAAGGCTGGCGGACAGACCATCCTCATGCCCTCGTATCGAGCCAAATCGAAAATGCTGCCCAACAGCCATACGAAAAACTTCTCAAACAACATATCGAAGACTATCAGCATTTCTTTAACCGCTTCGACATCAACCTGGGCAGCACCAGTGATGACCGCAAAATACTCCCGACCGCGGAGCGTTTGGAAACTTATACACCGGGCAATGACCCGGAACTGGAAGCACTGATGTATCGTTACGCCCGCTATCTGATGCTCAGTTGTTCACGACCCGGCCACGGAGCGCTACCTGCCAACCTGCAAGGGTTGTGGCTTTTTCACATTCGACCTGCCTGGCTTTGCGATTACCACACCGATATCAATTTGCAGATGAACTACTGGTTCGTCGATCAGGCGAACCTGTCCGAGTGCTTTGCCCCGCTTGCCGAGTGGTTGGATTCTATTCGCGATGTCCGCAAAGAAGAGACCCTTAAAGTGCTGGGGATCAAACGAGGTTGGTTGATGCGTTCAGAGAATGGCATCTTTGGCGGCTCCTCGTATCATTTTCAAAAGGGAGACTCGGCCTGGATCAGCCAGAACCTGTGGGATCACTATGCCTTTACCCGCGACAAGGAGTACCTGAACCGTTACGCCTATCCCATCATGAAAGAGGTTAGCCACTTCTGGCTGGACCACCTCAAGGAGTTGCCCGATGGCACTCTGGTGGTGCCCGATGGAACCTCGCCGGAACACGGCCCCAAGAAGGACGAAAAAACAGGCAAGGTCGTCATCGTGGAAGGACTGCGCACCCATCTCGACGGCGTTTCCTATGATCAACAGCTTTGCTGGGATCTGTTCAACAACACGGTCGAAGCCGCCGAAGCCCTCGGCGTGGACGGCCCGCTGCGCAAGGAACTCACCGCGAAACGAGACAAACTGCTCGGCCCGAAAATTGGCAAGTGGGGGCAACTCCAGGAGTGGATGAAGGATGTCGATGACCCCAAGAACGGCCATCGTCACATCAGTCATATGCTGGCGGTCTATCCGGGACGGCAGATCCATCCCACCACAACGCCGCAACTGACCGAAGCCGCCAAGGTCAGCACCGTGGCTCGTGGCAATGGCAAAAGCGGATGGAGCAAGGTGTTTCGCGCCTGTGTGTATGGACGTCTGCAGGAGGCCGAGCGTGCCTACGGGATGCTCTCCCTGATTCTCAAGACACAAGTCTACTCGAATCTATGGGCGACCCACCCACCATTTCAGATCGACGCCAATTTTGGGTTTGCGGCGGCGGTCAATGAAATGTTGATCCAATCGCACATGGGCTATCTCCACCTGCTTCCTGCTCTACCGAAAGCCTGGAAGGATGGGAATGTCAAAGGCATGCGCGTCCGGGGAGGATTCGAGCTCGATATGGAGTGGCGAGACGGCAAGCTGGCGCGCGTTGAAATCCGCAATATATCCAGCGAGGACGGTCAGTGTACGATTCGTTACGGGGGCAAGACCAAGGCACTCGTGATTGATCGTAAGACACCGACCGTCCTGACCGAACTGTAAGGTCGGAACATAGAATTGGCTGACGCATCTCGGTATGAACCGAGGACACGGGCTGCGCACCGACATCAAATCAGACTTACCACAAAAGGCGCATCAGTTTTCAGCTGTCTTGCCGTGCGGGCCGGGGTCATAATCCTAGCTGGTGCCATTTGGCCACGTGATCTGTAGGTTTTGGTTGTTTCAAGCTCACTACTTGCATGATACGCCCGCTTTTGTAAGACTCATCCATCATGAAAAAGACCCTCATTTTGTTCGTCCTCATCCTCGTTGGCGGAGGCTGGACCGCCAACAAATACCTTCAGCGTGCCAACAAAAGCAGTGAGGAAAAAGAGCGCTTTATCGAACACACGCGCAACTACACAAC
>JARFRT010000019.1 GCA_029287105.1 Akkermansiaceae bacterium
CGGGCAGGATATTGGGATCGAACTCATTCTCCGAGTTCACCGAGATGGCGTGGATGTCGCTGCCGTCGGCATTCATCACATGCAGAATCGTCACACCTGAGTTGTTGCAGGGCACCAGTCCGGCCGCTCTCGTCGACAGAAATACGATCCTGCCGTCGGGCAGGCAGGCGGGCGATATGTCATGCATTCCTGCCCTGCTCTTTGTCCCGTTAAAATCCGCAGCGGCACCCGCGGGATCCGAAACTTTTCTCAGCCCCGTGCCATCGATACTGATTTCATAAATGCAGGTATTGCCATCAGGCTTGTCCTTGTAGCAAAACAGAAGCTTCTGGGCATCCCAGGAAATTTCCGGATGCGTGTAGACCCCGTTGCCGAGAGCATGACCGCTGAGCCCGCCAATAATGCAGCGCTCCTTCCACTCCGATGGATCCGAACTGGTGTCGTCGATGATATAAATCCCGCCACCTCCCGGTGGCCACTTATAAAAAGTGTCATAAATATGAATTCCCCTGTATGAATGACGCTTGAGAAAGAGCAGCGGCGCGTCAATTTTTGCCAGTAATTGTTTCTCCGGCCCTAACGTGGATGCCCGACCATTCACCGGCCATAGTGGCAGCAGCCCGCAGGCCAACGTCAAAAGCAATGTCGGCAGCCTGCCCGGTAGTGTCCGGCCGAGTAAATGACGGTGTAAAACGAAACGTTTCATGACAACAGATTGCCCAAGCGACTGCTAGTGAATATACGCCGCCAGCAGGAAAGGCTTTCAAGTGACAACGAAAAAATGGAGTCACCTGAAACTCATGCCAAAAATAGAGGTGAGGCAGTAATAGACACCCACAAGGATGAACAGCACACCGGTGATGTTTCTGGCGATTTTCTCAAACAAAACCATCTTGTTATACGCCTGACCAAGACGGTTCGCTCCGGTCGCCAGGATCACGGCAAACATCAATACAGGCAACCCCGTGGCAACACCGTAAACAGCCGGCATCAGCACCCCGGACTCCTGCTGGACAGCCAGTGGGACGAGTGAGGCAAAAAACAAGGCCGCGGAAAGAGGGCAAAATGACAGGGCGAAAACCACACCCAACAAACCAGCCCCCCAGACCCCCATCGTCTCGACCTTCTTCTGCAATGACTGGTTCATCCCCGCAGCCCCGACCGGCAAAGCAATCAACCGTAGCAGGACCATCCCCACAACAATCAGCACAGGGCCTAACAACATGTTCATGTACTTCTGCAACAGATGCGAAACCACGGGCGCGGAAAGCAGGCTAGACACCAGCGCCACACCCAACAACGTGTAAACAAGCATTCGACCGACGGTGTAAAGCAATCCCGCGGCAAACACAGTACGGGGACGGTCGACACGCCGACCGACAAAGGAGATCGCCGCAATGTTTGTTGCCAACGGGCATGGGCTGATCGAGGTAAGCACCCCAAGCCAGAATGCCGTGGCCAGTGCCAGGTAGAACTCCGCCATCACTCGACCCCTTCCATCGCTGAGCGTATCGCATTTTCAATCAAGCCGGCAAAGGCCGCCTCATCCCGGACAAGATCCCAGACCTCATCGAGACGGCGCCACTTCAGTTCGGTCCCCTCCTTGACCCGGGCAACGACCACCGAACTACTGGTCAGCTGATAGTCATCGACATAGCGACCGTTGCCCGGTCCGTCCATGTTGATCACCCGCATGACCAGGGCACCATCCTCGACCTGATCGGCAAACTTGCCCTGCACGGTTTGACGGGTGTAGGCTTCGATGGTGTTACACGTTTTGCAGCGCACGTTGCCATGGAAATAATAGACCACGGTTTGCGTCCCCGCTGTCACCCCGGGCGCGGCATCATTGGGGTTTCCCTGCTGGTTTGCGTTGAGCACCAGTTTCACAATACTCGCGCCCACGAAAATAAGCAGCGCCACGGATATCCACTTTTTCATTTCAGGAATAATTTGAGATCAGCGACGGACGGCACTTTGCCGACGACTTTCACCTCACCATCCACCACCAGCGCCGGGGTCATCATCACTCCCATGGCGATGATCTGGTTGATGTCCGATACCTTTTCAATTTCGTAGTCCAAACCGAGTTCGCGTGCAGCCATTTCCGCTGACTGCGCGAGCTTGGTGCATTTCGGGCAACCTGTGCCGAGGATTTGTAGGTGTGTCATGGGTTCGTTGGTGGGTTGGTTCGTTGTTTCATGAAAAGAATGTTCCAAAAATCATTCCGCTGACCGTGGCCATCACGACCACGAGTCCGATGAAGACGAGTGTCTTCGCCGTGCCCATCACGCTCCGGATGACCAGCATGTTAGGCAAACTGAGTGCCGGCCCCGCGAGCAAAAGTGCCAACGCCGGCCCCTTGCCCATACCATTGCCGATCAAGCCCTGGAGGATGGGAACTTCCGTCAGTGTGGCAAAATACATGAATGCGCCGGCGACCGAGGCCACTAGGTTCGAGCTGAGCGAATTGCCCCCGACCGCACCGGCAATCCACCCCGACGGAATCAACCCCTCATGGCCGACCCGACCGAGTAAAGCCCCCGCAACCAGCACGCCGATCAGCAACAAGGGCATGATCTGCCGGGCAAACCCCCAGGACGAAGCAAACCACTCGCCCGCCTCACCCTCGTCAACACTCGTGAATGCCGACAACCCGACCACACCTGCCGCGAATGCCAGAATCGGCTGCCCGGGGAAAAGAAAGGCCAGCACCACCACCGGAACCGCCGTCACCAGCACCTTCCACCACTTCACCCCAAACCAGCATACCAGCATCACGCCGAGCGATGCCGCACACATCGAGGTCACGATCCATTTACTGCCGTAGATCGCCGCCCAGATGCCCGCGGCCTCGGCGGGCCTGCCCCAGTTGGCAAACACCAGCACCCCCACCATCGCAGCAAAATAGAGCGTATCCTGCCATAGCGCCCGCTTCGGTTCATCCGCCCCCATCTCCCCCTGCAGGGCCGATCTCCCCTGCTCCTCCTTGCGGAAAATAAAATGCATCAACGCCCCAATCACCACACTGAAAACCACCGCACCCACCGCCCGCGCAAGCCCCAACTCCATGCCCAAAACCCGGGCCGTAAGAATGATCGCCAGCACATTGATCGCAGGGCCGGCATACAGAAATGCCGTCGCAGGCCCCAGGCCCGCACCCATCCGGTAAATCCCGGCAAAAAGTGGCAACACCGTGCATGAACAAACCGCCAGAACCATCCCCGCCACCGAGGCCACACCATAGGCAAGCACCTTGTTCGCCTGCGCGCCCAGATACTTCATCACCGAGGCCTGGCTCACAAACACCGCGATCGCACCCGCGATAAAAAACGCCGGGACCAAACACAACAACACATGCTCACGCGCATACCACTTCGCCAGATACAGCGACTCCATCACCGCGTTGTCAAAACGCTCCGACCCGACAGGCAGGTAGAAGATGGCCAGAAAAACTCCCGCCATCACCGCCAGAACCTTCCATTCGCTTTTCCAATTCATCACAACTCCTTATCGACACTCACAAGAACTCTCCGAACGGATGACTGATTCAATGCAGTCCATGAAGTTTAATACACAGGGAACCTTCAAGCGATAAAACACTTTCTTGCCCCGCTTCTCGTCCGCCACGATCCCGGCCTTCTTCAGGACCGCCAGATGCTTCGATACCGTGGAAAAATCCACCCCCACCGCATCCACAAACTCACACACGCAACGCTCCCCTCCCGCCAACTGCTCCGCCATCCACAACCTCGTCGGATGCGCCAGCGCTTTTAACACCTTCGCCTTCGCCCAATAAATTTTTTTCTCCCTCGCATTCATCCATCCGTCCCGTTGTTTGGCAAAATAGCCAAACGTCGTGGATTGTCAAGGTCGTTCGTCAGTCGCCGGCGACTCGCTGATGGCATCACAAGATCCGCCTCTTTGGGGACAAAATAGCGGAAGCCCTCTCCAACACGTCATTGTAGGATCCGAAACGGCTGCCCCTGCCGTCATGGGTGCGCCAATGTGAGCGGCACGATTCAAGCGACACTGGCTCCCTCCCTTCAAACTAACCCCCCATCCTCCCCACCCCGAACAATGAAACACTACAAGAACATGCTCGTAGGTGTCGATTTCTCTGACTCTTCAGGTATCGCACTCAAGCAAGCCCTGCCGCTCGCCAAGCGGGCCAACGGAAAAATAACCGCCGTCTACGCGGCGGCTCCCGATGAAGTAGGCGAGTACGAACAATGGTATCAAATCAAACCCAGCATCGCGCAGGAAAACCTGTGTGATGGACTGAAGGGGTTTGTCGCCCACTATGTGGGAACGTCGGAACTCGTGGAGTGCAAGGTCATCATCGGCGAGCCCTACGACGCCATCGCCCGCTATGTGGAGGATAATGACATGGACCTGATGGTCATTGGCAGTCGGGGTAACGACGCGCTCGCGCGGCATACCGGCCACTTTGCCACCAAGTGTGTCCGCCACTCACCCATTCCGGTGCTCTTGATCAGACGGCAGGCCAAGCGGCACTTCAGGCGGGTGACCGCCTGTGTTGATTTTTCCTCCGCCTCCGAGGATGTCATTCAAACCGCAGCAAGGATCGCCCTCGACGAGGAGGCCGAACTTCACGTCATCCACGCGGTCACCCCGCCATGGTTGCGGCCCAGCCATGTGATGTACACCCTCGAACCCAGCGAGAGCAAAGATTTCCAGAAGGACTACATGGATCTGCTTCGTGACAAGCTGGAGGTTGTTGTGGCCGATGCCCTGGATGACATCGATCTCAAACCCACCCTCCAGGTTCTGGAGCACGTCACCCCGGACATAGCGATCACACACTGCCTCGCCGACCAGCAGTCGGACCTCGTCGTGGTCGGCAGACTGGGACATATCAGAAACATCATCTCACAATGTTTTATTGGCACAACCGCCGAGAGGTTGATCCGCCACAGTCCCTGCTCCGTACTGACTGTCCCCTGCAACCTTGAAAGCTGTCACGATCACACCCTGACAAAAGAGTCATGAACCCCCTTTCTAACACACTCGTAGGCATTGACTATTCGGACAATAGCCGGAATGCGCTTCGCGAAGCGGCCCGTATCGCGAACTGGAACAATGGGAACCTCCACTGCGTTCACATCATTGAAGACGATGTCATCTCCATCTTCCGCGAACAAAAGGACTTCGCCGAACTCAAGGTCATGCATCTGGCCCTCAAGCATTTGAAGGAATACGTGGAAGATATTCTCGGCCCTGAACACAACTGTCAATGCAGGCTCAGGGTGGGTCACCCCTTTCATGAAATGCTTGATGAAATCAAATCCCGCAAGGCCGACTTACTGGTTCTCGGTTCACGGGGGCTCTCTGAAAAATCAACGAACAACGTCGGGTCACTGGCCCAGCGATGTGTCCGCAAGGCACCTGTGGAAGTCCTGCTCATGCGCCAGCAACAGGACTCCCCGTATAAAAAAATAATCCTCTGCACGGATTTCTCGGAAACGTCCGACCGCGCGGCGTCGGTGGCTGCCGATATCGCCATTCTGGATCACGCCCGTCTTGAACTGCTGCACTTTCACACCTACCCCATTTACCCCTATGGCGACGTCGTGATGGCGCTCGACCCGGCGACGGATTTCATCGAGTCCCTCTTGGATATCCAAAAGGAAAAACTCGACCACCTTGCCGACAGGCTGCAGGCATCGCACCGGTCCCTCGAAATCAAAACCACCGTCGTCGAGGACTCCATCTCACACGCGATCGGAAATCACATCAAAAAATCGGAAGCCGATTTGGTGGTGTTGGGAACACGCGGCCGAACCGGACTGAAGTCGATTTTTCTGGGAACCAAAGCCGAAAAGATCATCCGCCTGACGTCGTGCTCGATTCTGGCAGTGAAGCCGGAAGGGTTTCACTACGAGCTGTCCTAGAATCAGCGCGTCATGTTGTTCAGATAGGCGCGCGCCTCACGGGCCTCGGCCATCGTCTTTTGGTAATCGGTCCCGTGCCGGCCGGAGAGCTCGAGGATCAGGGCACCGCGGAAGCTGTAGCTTTCCAGTTGACTCAGCACGTAGCTCCAATCCACATCGCCCTCTCCGGGCGGGAGATGCTCGTCCCAGTCGCCCCGGTTGTCGTTCACATGCACCATGCGCAGGTGGGAGGATAGCTTGTGAACCACCAAGGACAGGTCGCCCGCGAGGTGGGCGTGTCCGGTATCCAGGCAGGTTCCGACATTGTGGCCCTCGGCAGCTCCCATGATGTAGAGCATGTCCTGGGTCCGCCCGAACAGGAGGTGGGGCAGCATGTTTTCCAGCAGCAGGGTCATGCCAAGTTGCCCACAGCGCCTGGCGACGGTGTTGACCGATTCACACGCACGCTCGAGATGGTCGTAAAACTCCTCGGCGGGCGGACGCCCTTCCCTCTCCGGTCCCGGGTGAAGCACCATGTGCTTGACGCCCAAGGTAGCGGCGGCCTCGGTCGCTTTGATCAATTCATCAACCGACTTTCTCTTGATGTCGTCATCCAGCGAGGTGATATCAATATGATTGGCAAAGGGCGCGTGGAATGAAAAAGGGTCGATCCCCACCTGCTTGATTCGACGTGCGGCGATTTTGACTTTATCGGCATCGTGGTAATCCAGATGCTTGGGAAACGAACAGACTTCAATCATGCTGAATCCTCCGTCGCGCACGATTTCAAGGATGTCGAGAATGTCCGATTCGTAAAAACAGCCGGTTGATATTCCGATGGGCCAATCACTCATAACAGTTTAGTCTCCCTGGTTGCGGTGAGTTTTTCCCACCATGGTTTCAGATTACACCCATGGGCATTGAAACAGAACCCCTGCTCCTGGGTGGATACGCAGTTGAAATCCACGGATTCGTCCAGGCGGGTGGCAATTTGCCCGGCAAAGAGGCGGGTGTAAAAATTCGCCCGCATCTCCGGTGAGTAACTATCCCACTGGTCGCCCCAGGCATAGCTCTCATCCTTGAATACCCGCGTAATCATACCCGCGATCTGGCGCGGCCGTCCGCCCAAAGCCAACAGACACCTTACCACCATCCTCATCCCCGAAGGTTTCAACAACAGATCGTTGGGATGCTCGATGATATAGGCCGCACACGGCGGCACATAATCGACCACTTGTGACATCTCCACATCGGGACCCACAGGTTCCGAGTCATATTTCTCATGGAACTCCCGCAGTGAGGAATCCATGTAATCCGCTATCAGCCGCTGCATCCCCCGGGACTGTTCGGGGATCCTCACACTGGCCCGATGCGCGAGCGCCTTGGTTTGCTCGGCAGAGTTACGGACCCTCAGGGCTGTCGTCATATCGATTTCATGCATCGGCACGGTGAAAATGGCGGGGATGGATTCCGCGATTCCCAAAGCATCGGCAAGACCGCTTTTCCATGGCTTGAGATAATTGCTGAACGGCATCCGGATCACCCTCGTCCAGAGGGGGTCGCCGTACTCGGAAATATCAATCGAGATCATTTCACGCTGACCTCCGTCCGTGCCCTTGCCGACATTGAGCGCCGTAATTTCGACCGGCACCCGGCTGGTCAGCGCCACCGTCCGCTTGATCCGGTGGGCAAGAAACTCCATCACCAGACTGAGCCCGTGAAACGCCGACTCCCAGACGCCGGACAGCTCTTTCAATTGCAGTCCCTTCTCGGGGATCGCACTCCCTGCCGGACAGTGCTTCGGCTTCAAAGCCAGCAGTTGCGCCAAGGCATCGGAATTTTTCCGTATTTTCCACACGAAATGGTGCCCCTGCCCGGTCAGCAGGTGCAGCGGGCTGATGCCATACTCGAGCAGCTGCTCTTCGATGACATCAATCACCGGCTGCTGCAGCTCGAAGGGGCGCTCGGGACTGACATAACACGCGGCCGGCGAATCAAAATTCACATACTCGATGTCGAGGTGAGCCAGCAAACAATCCCTGTCGAGCAGGGAACGGTCAATGTCCCAGCCCTCCTCCATCAACATCCGCAGCCGGGTCACAGGCTCGATGCAGTCCACGCAAAAATGACAGCCGTCGGCATGGGTGACGTACACCGCGGTAGCCTCCTCTTCCGTGTCACCGCCCAGAAACTCCAGAAACCTGCGGTAGACGCGGGGATCTGTATACACTCGGCTTTCCTGTTCCTGCATTTGCATTGGACGTACGGATCGAGTCTAATGCAGGGCGCCGCCTGACCCCCGCATAACTTGCCGTGTTCTCGGCGGTTCTTGGCTGGGCGACATCGGCCGCCAGGACAACACGCTTTGGATGGTATCAGGTCAATTTGCGCACACCAGCCCCCAAGCCATGCGTAGCTTTCCCCTCCGCATGGCTTCAGTCTGTCAAACGCCTCATCACCATGAAATTCCGTGACTATTACCAAGTTCTCGCCGTCGCGCGCGACGCCAGCCAGGCCGAAATCCGCAAGGCCTTTCGT
>JARFRT010000034.1 GCA_029287105.1 Akkermansiaceae bacterium
AGTCGACTGCGGTAGCTGAGCTGGTGGCAGGGTTTTTCTCCGAGGTGGCATGCGAGGATGGCGGCCTTGTCGGGCACCACGGAGCTGATGATGGAGTTATCCCAGTCAATGTCCTTGAGGGCCTTTTGCAATGACTCGGGTGCAATCCCGGGTGTCGGGATGATGCTGCGCCATTGGAGCAGCGCGTCCTGGCTGGCGAGGGCGAATTTGGTGCGGGTATTGGAGTTGTCGACAAGGAGGGTGCGCATGGTCGGGTGCGACCATAGGATGGTGTGGCGGGTGATGGGAAGTACCGGATACAAAAAAACCGGGCGGGTCTTGCGACCCGCCCGGTGGTGGTTTGCTATGAAGAGATGATTAGTTGTAGGCCGGGGCACCGTGTTCGGCGACGTCGAGACCCTCGGATTCTTCCGCTTCATCGACGCGCACGCCCATGACGAGCTTGATGATGGAGAAGACTGCGAAGGAGAAGACGAAGGCGAAGGCTCCGATGGCGAGTGTTCCGATGAGCTGGACGCCGAAGGATGCCTCGGTGCCGTCTTGGGTGAGGAAGGGGAGTCCTACTGCGAGGGTTCCCCAGATGCCGCAGACTCCGTGGACGGAGATGGCACCCACTGGGTCGTCGATCTTGATCTTGTCCATGAAGAGGACGGAGATGACAACGAGTCCACCTGCAATGGCACCGGCGATGGACGCTCCGGAAAGCGTGAGCACGTCAGCACCGGCGGTAACGCCAACGAGTCCGGCGAGGATGCCGTTAAGTGACATGGACAGGTCAGGCTTCTTGAGGATCGCCCATGAGACGAACATGCAGGCAAGTCCTCCACATGCGGCACCGAGTGAGGTGGTGACGATCACGTAGGAGATGGCGCCGGGGTTAGCGGAGAGCACGGAGCCTCCATTGAAGCCGAACCATCCGAACCAGAGGAGGAATGCTCCGATGGTGGCCAGTGGCATGTTGCTGGGAAGGATGGGCTTGATGCCGTCCTTGGTGTATTTTCCTTTGCGGGCTCCGAGGACGAGCACACAGGCGAGGGCGGCGAAGCCACCGAAGGCGTGGACGACGGAAGATCCGGCGAAATCGGCAAAGCCCATTTCGGCGAGGAAACCTCCACCCCACTTCCAGCCGCCTGTGATGGGGTAGGCGAAGCCGACGAGGAGGACGGCGAAGATCATGAAGCTCTTGAGTTTGACGCGTTCGGCAACGGCACCTGAGACGATGGTGGCAGCGGTGGCTGCGAACATGGCCTGGAAGATGAAGTCGGCCCAGCCAGTCTGGCAGAGGCCGGTGCCTCCATAGGAGAGGTCGGAGTTATCGGCAGGACCTCCGCTGATGGATGAGCCGAGTGCGAAGATTCCGTCGATGCTCCAGTCGCCTGGATACATGGCGTTGAATCCCCATACGGCGTAGAGAACGAGGCCTGCACAGATAATGAAGACGTTTTTGAACAGGATGTTTACCGTGTTTTTCCGTTGGCACAGGCCGGATTCGATGCAGGAGAATCCGAGGTGCATGATAAACACCAGGAATGCGCAGAGCAGGATCCAGAGGGTGGACAGACCAAAGAACGGTGCGTCCTCATAACGGTCGTAATAACCTTCTGCGGCGGCTTTCTGCTCGGCGCTGAGTGCCGAGGCGTCGCCGCCGAATTGCATATACTTGTAGATGCTTTTTCCGACGAGGTCGACGGCACCTTCGTCGTAGTCATCATGCTCGCTATCGAGCATTTCGGTGGTGACTTGGTAGTCTTCGGAGGCGGGGTCAATGATGTCGGCATGGATAGTGGATGTGCCGCCTATAAAGGCGATCAAGGTCATCAACAGGGCCAATTTGATTGTATGGATTGTGTTTTTTCTCATGGGTAGTGGTCTGATTTCATCATTCCTAAGCACTCAGCGTGCCAAGAATGGAGGCAGGGGGCGGAAAAAAAATCCTGACAATTGGCACGGTTACTGCTTGAATTTCACACGCGCGCGTTACCGTCGGCGGCTCGGGGAAAATTTTTTCCGCAGCTTTGCCGGTTGGTGTGCCACCCCAACCAGACAAAACCAGACAAAACCATGAAAATGCTTAAAGCCTATATATTGCCGTTAATCGTGCTGATGATGAGTTCAGCGTATGCCCATGCCGGAGAAGACACCCTGGATACCGGGGACACGGCGTGGATGCTGACCTCCACCGTGCTTGTTCTCCTGATGTGTTTGCCGGGGCTGGCCTTGTTCTATGGCGGCCTGGTCAGATCGAAAAACGTGTTGAGCATCTTTGTGCAGTGTTTTGCCATGGCGGGCGTGATGTCGATTCTCTGGGTGGTGTTTGGTTATGCGGTGGCTGCGGGCAGCGGTGGCTGTGCCTACTTCGGCTGGGATGAGTCCTTTCTGTTTCTGAACCACATCCAGGAGAGCACCCTTGCGGGAACGATGCCCGAGAGCGTCTGGGTGACATTCCAGATGACCTTTATCATTATCAGTCCCGCGATCATTATCGGTGCCTTTGCCGAACGCATGAAGTTTTCGGCGGTGCTGGTCTTCACGGTGATCTGGACCGTGCTCTCCTACCTGCCGATGTGGCACATGGCCTGGGGTGGCGGACTATTCCATCACTGGGGTGCCATTGATTTCGCCGGCGGCAATGTGGTGCATATCAATGCGGGTATAGCCGGACTGGTCGCATGTATCTTTGTCGGAAAAAGAAAAGGTTTCCCCGGGCCGGCATTGGTTCCTCATAACGTGCCCTACGTCATCGCCGGCGCGTCCCTGCTCTGGGTCGGCTGGTTCGGTTTCAATGCCGGATCCGCGGGTGGGGCCAACGGCAGCGCTGGAATGGCGATGCTTACCACCCAGGTGGCGACTGCGATTGCGGTGGTGGTCTGGATGGCACTTGAATGGATTGTTTCCAAGAAGCCCACCGCTGTGGGTGCCGCCACGGGTGCGGTTGCCGGCTTGGTGGCGATCACCCCGGCGGCCGGGTCGACCGATGTGGCCGGAGCGCTTGCCATCGGTGCCATTTCCAGTGGCGTCTGTTATTTTGCCGCGACGAAACTGAAGCATGCGCTAGGCTACGATGATAGCCTGGATGTTTTTGGTGTGCACGGTGTGGGTGGTATTGTGGGTGCTCTGCTCACCGGCGTCTTTATTCGTGAAGGCTATGATGCCACGGGTGGTCTTGCCCAGTTCCTGGTGCAGGGCAAGAGCGTGGTGGTTACCATTCTCTGGAGTGGTGCCGCGGCTACCGTTGCGATCATGGCAGCGAAGCTTCTCTGCCGCGGAATCCGCGTGGAGGAAGATGTCGAACAGGGCGGGCTCGACCGTGCTGAACATGGTGAGGAGGCCTATAACTGGGAGGCCTGACCGATTGATTTCGCCTATAGCCGGGGCCATTGACATGGGCCCCGGTTTTTTTTGTGCTATTTCCTGTGTTATTGCTTGCGCTTGGCACGATGGCTGCTACTTCTTTCCTGATTATGAAAAACACAATCAAATCAATAATGATAGGCGGCAGCTTGCTTGCAGCAACTCCAGCATTTGCTGGCATCGAAACTGAAATTCACGCAGGTTACCATTCCATCTACGAATTCCGTGGTGTGGACTTTGGCGACGACTTGTTTGAAGCCGGAATCGATTTCAGCTATGAACTTAGCGAAGGACTTTCCCTGAGCGGTGGTGCTTGGTATGCAGACACTGACGGTAACTCCGGAGTGGCCTCTTTCGACGAGCTTGACCTTTACATTGGCCTGACCAAGACCTTCGGCAAGGTGGACGTCAGTGTTGGTTACACTTACTATGCTTTCCCCGGTGCCAGTGCAAGTAACACAGACGAGGTTTACCTCGGTGTTTCCACTGAACTTGAGAATGGTGTCGGGCTCTCACTGACCTACTTCGAAGACATCGACGTCATCGACGGTGGATACCTTGAGTTCGAAGCATCCAAGAGCTTTGAGCTTAGTGCCTGTGTCAGCCTTGACTTGGCTGTCGGCGCAGCATGGAGCTTCGACTACAATGTTGATGTTGACGGCACGGCACTTGACGGCTTCAACCACTACTTCGTATCGGTCTCCACTCCTTGGGCGATCCGCGACAACGTGACACTTACGCCTTACATCAAGTTTGTGGGTGCAGGCAGCGATCTGCTCAACGATCTCGAAAACGGAACCAGCGACGATCTCTTCCTCGGTGGTGTCACCCTCAGCTACTCGTTCTAAGTAAAAATTTAACTGGATTACTCTTATTCAGTTTGTCTGGAAATGGGGATTCGCTTCGTGCGGATCCCCATTTTTATGCGTCCTCCTGATCGGTCATGCCTGCCGGTCCTTTTCTTGATTTGAGGATATCGAAAGGGGTGCCGCAGTACATGCATCGCCAGCGCTGGGTCAGGACGGCATTAAGAATGGCGGTGGTGCCATAGTTAAGAGGTCTGATCCTGAAGGCTTTTTGGTGTTTGCGCGCAAAATTGTCGAGGAATGGGGTGCATTTGCACAGGGGGCAATTGGCTTTGCGGCGTTTGAGGTAGGAGACGACCCAGAACAACGCGCAGACCGGTATCAGAGTGACGAGGGTGTAGGCTGCGCCGCGTTTGAATTCATCCGGGATCACGAGAAATGCGACCGCGCTGGTCAATAAGGCGATCAGTCCGAGATGGAATGCTGCCATTGTCAGGATGGCCACCACAAATGGCCGCTTATAGGGAACGGATCGGGCGCGTTGCTCAATGGGCAGCTTGCGGTTCGACCCGGAGGACTTCCCCGGTTTATGGGCAGTGTCTGACATGGGTAGTTGACGATGGTCGACCGTCCTACAAAAGCGGGGCAATGACAAGACTAACAATCGACATCACATTAATGATAATGTTCATGGACGGGCCGGAGGTATCCTTGAAGGGGTCGCCGACGGTATCGCCAACGACACAGCCTTTGTGAGTTTCGGAATTTTTGCCCCCGAAGTGACCTTCCTCGACGTATTTTTTGGCATTGTCCCAGGCACCGCCTGCATTGGACATAAACAGGGCCATGAGGATGCACCCGAGCAGGGCACCACAGAGGGCGCCGGTCAGGGCGATGGCGCCGGTGCCTTCACCGCCAATGAATTCAAAGCCAAAGCCTACGGTGATCGGGGTGCCGACGGCGAGCAGGGCGGGGAGGATCATGCGTTTGGTGGCGGCGCGGGTGGCGATATCGATGCACTTATCGGAATCCGGCTCGCCGGTGCCCTCGAGCAGTCCGGGGATTTCGCGGAACTGGCGGCGGATTTCGTTGATCATTTCGAAGGCGGCGCTGCCGACAGCCTCCATGGTGATGGCACCGTTGAGGAACGGAACGACGCCACCGATGAAGAGGCCGACAAAGAAGGTGCGCAGCACGGCCTCGTCGGCGAAATTGAAGCTTTCTCCGACGCCGGATTTTTTAATGAAGGCGGTGATCAGGGCGAGCGCGGCGAGGCCGGCGGCACCAATGGCGAAGCCCTTGCCGCTGTCTCTTATACAC
>JARFRT010000127.1 GCA_029287105.1 Akkermansiaceae bacterium
GAGTTTTGTGTATCTGGTAAAACCCGGTTACCTCCCGCGCCTGTTCATGGGGACCGGGCGCTTGGGGGGCTGGGGGGTATGCAGACACATGGGGGGGGCTCTGCGGGTGGCGGGGTTGGTTGGGTGGTTGTTCGTCAGTCATGGTGTTTTGGTATTGTTGTTGATGGTTAGATGTTCAAGAGAGTTGTGAATGCGTGCCAGACGGTTTCGTAGAAATTACCTGCCATCGGGTGGTCACGGAGGAATTGCACCTTGAGCCCGGGGCTGCCGAAGAAGGGTCGCATGACCCAGGAGATTTGGGCGCCGACAAAAAGGTTGCCGACCAGCCAGGCGAAAAATGTTTGGGTGCCGTGCCCGGGAGTGGTGGCGAAGTTGCGGAGGTGGCCTAATAATGAGCGGTGCGAAACAATACCTGCGTAGGCGATGAGTAATGTATGGGTGAGCAGCGTGATGCTGTGCCATTGCTTGGCCGTCGGGTCACCCGGGTCCGGTGCGTGTAGCGCCATCAAAAAAGTGATGGGGCTGAGGGAAAGGAGGATGATTGACATCAGGGCAAAACCGGCGAGCAGGAACTGAATGCTTTGTCTGAACCCGATGCCGCTCCCTAACACCATGGCCAGCATGCCATTGATCATGCCGTTGATGAGTAGGGTTGCAGCAATCACCAGAGGCAGCTTGATCCCGATATAGCTCGCCATTTCATAACCCTGCCAGAGCCCCATGGTAAACCCGTAGGCACCGCAACCTAGCAGGATGGCGGGGATGCAGAAGCTGAGCGACCGGGTCGGGTTGCCTTCAAGCCACCCCTGTAGAAGGCTCCGCTCACCCCGGCACAATGACGGGATGTTTTGCAGGATGACGGATGGGTTGGGCATGGCAAGGCTGAGTTGGGAAGTGGCGGGGTAGTCTGTATGCTTACGGCCTGACTACGAACGAGACGCTACCCCGCTGGCATGAAATGATGATGAATGGTGCGTGATTTTTCGGTGAAAAAAAAACAAAATCCGAAGTTTTGGGGTCGCATCCGTGCGAATCACTCTTGCCGGGGCGCAAAAAAGCCGCGCCTTGGGAATAAGGCACGGCTTGGGTTGAGGCAGTCCAGCTGTGGAGCGCGAGGTCGCGTCACGAAGCGGGGGAGCCTGTCGGCTCGGTGAAACCCTTCGTAGCTTTGAAGGTGAATCAGGCGGATTGAATGTTTGCTTTGATCGCGTTTTCGGCACCTAACCAATCACTTTCTTCGTCTCCCAAGATGTCGTGTTCAACACGGTTCATGTAGTTGAGGAAGGCAGCACGATTGATTTCCTGATGGCTGAGTGATTTCGCGGTCGCACGTGCTTTTTTGGCTGCTTTTTTGGCGGGTGCTTTTCGGGTTGCTTTCTTAGCTGTCTTTTTAACTGCTTTCTTGGCTACTTTTTTAACTGCCTTTTTGGCTGTTTTCTTAACTGCTTTTTTGGCCGTTTTTTTAACGGTGGTTTTTTTGACTGCTTTTTTAGCAGCTTTTTTGGCTGTTTTCTTGGGCATGGTTCGGGGTTGGGGTTGAGAGGGGTGATTACGTATTGCTTGGGTCGGTGCTAGGGGCGAGCAATGCGCATGCCAGTTGCATGGAATAGCTTATGCTGTCAATGTTAGCGGAGGAAATACTGGGTCATCGGGCGGGCGGGATTTTCGTTAGCTCCCGGTGCGGGGGCGTGACCGGCGCATATCGGTCTGGCTGACGAGGAAGGTGAGCGACGCCAGGGCAAGCACACCTGCGCCGATTTGGCAGACCATGAGCTTGCGCATGTTGCTTTGGTTGTTGCTGCGGATATCGCTTTCTTCCAGCGTCCCGCTTTGGTGGTCGATTTCGTCAATCTGGGTGATGCGTTGGAAATACACGGATGAGCCGAACCAGAGGAGCGTGGCGAGGCCAAAGCCCATCCATGCCCATCGCCAGGTCGGGATGCGTTTTTTTTGAGGTGATTGGGCGAGCTCGGGCATGGTTGTCGGGCAAGTCTACTCACGGAAAGGATCATTTTTCGAGCCGAAAAACGGGATATTCGGAATTCCTGATGCGGGAAAACCCTCGGTTGCCATTTTGGTCAAGTGCGCTAGAATAAACCGCAATGGACGATGACTATAGTTGGAACGGCGGACTGAGAGGAACGTCCTCATTCAGGCTGCCCGAGAACGAGGGTATGGGGATGTGGGTGACCATCTCGATGATTTTTGCCCTCTTGTTCCACATTCTGATCATCGTCGGCTTGAGTCATATCGATGTTATTTTACCCGAGTTTGTCGAGGAGTCCGGGCTGCAGACCCAAGTCATCCGGGTCAGCAGCGTGGCTGTGGACGATGGTCGTCCGGAGATCACGACCCCCGACCGACCCGAGACCCGGGAGCCTGCCCCGGTGGTTCCCCCGGCTGATGAGCTGGATGTGTTGGAAAACCTTCCGAACATCGAGATTGATATCAGTCCGGACATTGATACCATTCAAGTGCCGATGGCGAGTCCCGCTGCGGTTGGCGAACTCGAAGGGGAGGCGATGGAGGCGATGAAGGCACCACTTTTTGAACCCGACTTGCCTGAAATGGGAAAGACGGAGGATTTTTTCCCAAGGGCCAACGATACCCAGGTCACGGTTGATCCCGGCGCGAGGATGGCAGAAGAGCATGACCCGGATGCCTACACCGATACCCTGCGCAAGGGGGCCGAGGGCGATTCGGAGAGCGGCTTGCTCAAGGACTTTACCTCGCTGGACAAGATGGCGAGGATGGATGGAAACTCGCTGTTAACGAGCAAGGCACTGATCGGCAGCGACCTGTTGTTTGACTTCAATAGCTTCACCCTCCGTCAGAGCGCACGGGTCAGCCTGATGAAGGTCGCCCTGCTGATTGACAAGCACCCGGGGCTGATTTGCTGGGTGGATGGTCATACCGATTTGATCGGTGGAGATGAGCCGAACCTGCTCCTGTCCAAAAGGCGTGCCATGGCGGTGAAGTCGTGGTTGGTGGAGACTCTGGACCTCGATGAAAAGCGTGTTGCCGTACGGGGGTTTGGTAAGGAGAAGCCGCTCGTCCAAACGGGGACTGTCGAACAACAGGCTCCCAATCGGCGTGTGGAAATCAAGATGCGTAGGAATCGTCCTGACAAGGAGGTGGGTTATCGGAAGGGGGGGCTGGTCGAGGAGGAAAAGAAAAGTCCCGTCAAGGCCATCCCCGTAGTCGAGGACGAGGTTCCGGTGATCACGCCCTTACCCCGTCCACCCAAAGCCATTGTTGAGCCCGAAGACGAGGATGTGACCCGGCCAGCACCCAGTCGCGCGATTCCCGTCGAGGAATAATCCGAAGCCCCGACCGAATCCTGTTTGCCCTTTTTCTTTGCGCCAGTGAAAGTCCTTAGCCCGGTTAGTGAAACGAATGCCACTGAGTGGTTGCTGTCCTTCGATTTCGACGGCACCCTGGTGATTCCCGATGCGCATCCTCCGGTGCAACCGCAGTTTTTCGAAATCATCCGGATGATGCGCGTATCGCACAAGGTGTTCTGGGGGATTAATACAGGTCGATCCTTGATGCAAACCGTGCAGGGGATTACGGAAGCCCGTTTTCCTTTTCTGCCCGATTACATCATTGCCCGGGAGCGGGAGATTTACACTCCGAATAGTTTTGGCAGGTGGTTGGGGGTGGCCGACTGGAATGGGCGCTGTGACAAAGAGCATCATAGGCTGTTTCGCAAGTGTCGGCGGCTGCTGCGGCGGCTGCAAAAGTGGGTCGAACTTGAAACCGGCGCCATATGGGGCCAGCAGGACGGTGAGCCGGCTGGGATTGTGGCATCGACAGCCACCGAGATGGATTACATCGTACAAAAACTGAATCGGGAACTGCAGGGGACGCCGATGCTGTGCTACCAACGCAATGGGATTTATCTGCGTTTCAGCCACCGCGATTACCATAAAGGCAGCGCCATGGCGGAGGTGGCGCGCCGTTCCGGCCTCAGTGCCGACCGGACCTTTGCCATCGGTGACAGCCACAATGACCTCGACATGTTAGATTTGTCGATGGCTGCGCACATTGCGTGTCCTGGGAATGCCTGCGAGGAGGTTAAAGGCCGTGTTCTTTCAGTCGGGGGATACGTGGCTGCCGGAACCGCGAGCGCCGGCACCATCGAAGCGCTTTGTGCCGCGTTTTCGCTCGAGCTTTGAGGCGCGAAGCCGGTTCGGAAGAAGATTTTCCGAGGGCCATTGAAGCATAAAGAGTACCGGCGGCGGGAATCGAACCCGCACTTCCTAGGAAACGTGATTTTGAATCACGCGCGTCTACCAATTCCGCCACACCGGCATTATGCTTGGACCATTGGGAGGTGACGGGCGAGAATCTGCGCCAATTGGGGGAAATGTCAAGTCGGCGAATACAATTATCTCTGGCATTTGGGACAGTAGTAGGTTGAGCGGTTGGAGATGACCATTTTCTTAATCACGGTGCCGCAGCGGCGGCATGGCTCGCCTGCGCGGTCATAGACGTTGAGTTTTTGTTTGAAATAGCCGGGGTTCCCATCCTCCTGGAGGAAGTCGCGCAGCGTGGTGCCGCCCTGCGCGATGGCTTCGGCCAGGACGTCCTTTATTTCCCGGGTAAGTTTGAGGAGTCGGGGTTTGGAAATTTTCCCTGCGGCCCGGGTCGGGTGGATGCCGCTGCGGAAGAGGGCCTCGCAGGCGTAGATGTTGCCCACTCCGACCACAACCTTGCCGTTCATGATGTGTTGCTTGATGCTGGTGGTTCTGCCTTGGCAGCTGGCGATGAGGTAGTCGGCGTTGAAATCCTGTCCGAGCGGTTCCGGGCCGAGGTGTTGAAGGAGCGGGTGGTTTTCGGGGTCGCCGTCCTTTTTGTCATGCCAGAGCACGGCGCCGAAGCGGCGCGGGTCGTGGAGGCGCAGCTCCATACCGGTGTCGAGTTGCATGACCAGGTGGTCGTGTTTCTTAAGTTCCATCTCGTGGGGGCAGATACGGATGCTGCCTGACATGCCGAGGTGGAGGATCATGGTGCCCGCGTCGCAGGTGATGAGCAGGTATTTGGCCCGTCTCCGGATACGGGTGATTGGTTGGCCGATGATTCGAAGCACGTCATCTTCGACCGGCCAGCGCATCCGGCGTTCTCTGAGCTCCATATGGGTGACGGTATGTCCCAACAGGTGTGGGCTTATACCGCGCCGGGTGGTTTCAACTTCGGGTAGTTCAGGCATGGGGGGATTCTTGTGAGGGGGGGATGATTACGAAAAATTACTCGCTTTGTAATTGAAAAAACGCGTCAGATACCCGTTAATCGCTCCCGTATGAAACGTAAACACTTATTTGCCTTCCTTATTGCAAGTGCTGTCGCATTCACGGCCTGCAAGGAAAAACCAACAACGTCGTCTTCCCCGGAGCAGACGACTAGCCCGCAAGAGGGCGGTTCAGCTTCGACGGAGCAGGTGGTCGTGCCATCGCCTGACCCGATCAAGCCATCGGCCAGCATCGAAGACCGGGCTGCGAAGCTCGGGTTCGCCAAGCACCTGCCGAAGGATATTGTCATTTACGATGGTCTCTTCGACGGCCGTAAGGCATTTGATAAACTCATCAAGTCCAGTCTGGGCGAGTTCATTCTTGAGCGGATGGCCGATGAGGGCATGTCGTTGGATGACCTTGACGGAAACGAGAAAGCGGCGACCCAAATTGCCATTTATAGCGAAGAGTATTTCTCTGCTTATGGAAAAGGAACGACCAAGGCATTCGACCAGGGGATGGAATTCTTCGAGCGTCTTGGTTTTTACAGTGCCCGCTTTGGTGTTTTCATGGGGGATGGATTTGTGCGTGAAGGCGACAACTTCAGGCCGCGTGGACCAAAGCCGTTTATGGAAGGTCCGCTCAAGGGGGCGCCGAAGGAACTTGTGAAAATGTTTGCCGACTTTGATATGCCTGCATTCTATCAGGGGTCAAAGATTACCGATGCGGAGACACGTGATCTTGTGGTCGCCCAGATGGAACAACTTGTGTCCATGTTGAGTTTTGCTCAGGATGCGGCTGAAGCGATCAACGTCAAGCGTGCTGGTGCTGAGTTCAGCGGCTATAAGATCTCCGGGGCGAAACTCGCCGAGATGATCGATGACAATGCCGTCGAGGAAATGAAAGAGGTTTTTGAAGTTGATGACATCCAGGCCTTTAAGAAGGCGCTTGCCAGCAAGAGCATCGTCGGGGCCACCGGCGTGGTGGGTGATTATGTGATTCTCTTTTTTGGTCAATCAGAAGACGATCTGGTGATTGTTGATGACATATCCAACTCGATCTGTGCCAACGAGGATATTGTTTTCCTGGATCAGTATCTTGATAAGGAACTGTTGAGCGTGAGTTTCAGGGATGCCAAGATCGTGCAGTCGATTGGCAGTATCGAAGCGGTTGGCTATCGTATCCTCAGCTCGCTGGCGCGTGGCGCCAGTGAGGGTCTCGGTGCTGCGAATTCACTGGGCGACACCCAGGATATCGAAGCCATCCTTGAGGGGCTTGATGAACAAGGGCGCAAACTCGGGTCCTTATTCTCTGGAACGGATGCCGGCTACGTGGCCTATTTCGAAGATGGGCTCAAGGTTGAAGGTTACGGAGGTTCTAACATGCCCTCCTTTGATTTTGACAAAAGCCAATCGCTGACTCCGCTTGCGGGTGGGGACGGGACACTCCTGTTTGCTAACTGGAGCAGTAACGAGGACTACAATGAAAAAGTCATGGAATACGTCGATTCGCTGGGTGAGGCTGGCTACCTCCTGACCAAACGCGTTGCGGCCCTTGATATCAAAGACAACGATTTTGAGGAATTCAAAAAAGGAATTGAGATCTTTGATCAGTCGTTTCGCAGCGATGCCTTGGAGATTTGGAAAGCGCTTCGAGGGGACATGGCCGCCGGCCTCGGTGCGGAGTCGGCTCTTGTGATTGATGTCAATGGATCACTTCCCATGGTGCCTCAAGTGCCCGAGCTGATTCTTAAGGAGGGCAAGATGCCACGTATCAGCTACGTCAGCACGGTGGCGGACCGGGCCAAGCTTCAGTTGTCCTGGAAACGTCTGAACGACTCTGCCGAGAACATTCTCAAGTCGGTCAGTGAGATGGCAGGTGAGAAGATCCCGATGCAGGTGCCGATGAGCAGTGAGAAAAACGACCTGACAACCTGGTTTATCCCGATCCCGTTCCAGAATGATGATTTTGTCCCTTCTGTTTCTGTCAGCGACGAATTGTTCTTTGTTTCGACCTCGAAGCTGTTCTCCGAGGGTTTGGCTGAGCGATTAAAGCAAGGTGGCGGGGAATCCCGCAAAGGGGCGTGGCTGCGAGTTGATTTCAAAGTACTTCACGGCTATGCCCAGCAATGGCTGGATCTGGTTGAGAAAAATGCCGATGAGGTCATCCCGACCGAAAGCATGCGTGAGGACTTCACGGCGAACAAGCCGATGATCAAGAAGGCGATGCAGGCATTCAGTTCGCTCGAGGACTTGACCCTTCACGCGCGCAACGAGAATGGACGCAGTCGTATGTCCCTGCACCTGAAAGTGAAGTAATCATCGGCCGATCCTTATCATAATACAAATCCAAGGGCAGGGTTTTCCCGTTGTGTGAAAACCCTGCCGTTCTTTTTACCCCGTTGCTTATGTCCCGACCCGATCATCCCAAGAGTGTTCTTTTTGTTTGCACGGGGAATACTTGCCGCAGCCCTATGGCGGAAGGATTGTTGAAGGCGGCTCTTGGGGACGGTGATGATGTTCGCGTGGAATCCGCAGGGGTGGCTGCCGTGCCGGGACAGGCTGCCAGCCGTGAAACCCGGAATATTCTGAAGACAAAAAAGGCCCCGATCAAAGGCTTCAAAAGCCGGCAAATCGACCGGACGATACTGGATCGGGCGAGTTTGGTCGTGGCCATGACGGAGTCACACGCGGATGTTGTCAGGCGGTTTTTTCCGGACAGCGCCGGTGATGTCAAATTGCTCTGTGATTTTATAGATCCTGACGAGGGATTGGCGGGTGTCGACGTTCCGGATCCCATCGGCTGCGGACGCGCCGCCTATGAAGAAGTTGCCGAGGTGATTGAATTGGCGATCCCCGGAATGATGGCCGAACTGGCAAAAATGTAAATTGAACAACAAAGAGAACAGAGGGAATGATTGAGAACGAAAGTCAAATTGAAGAGGTCGCGAACGAGTTTGCCATTGCGGGGGAGTTTATCGACGGGGAGGAAATCGATAGTGGTCATATCAATGCCACGTTCATGGGGACGTTTAAACGGCACGATGGCGCCTTGAATCGATATATTTTCCAGCGAATCAACGAGAATGTGTTTAAAGATCCGCTAGCGGTGATGCGTAATGTCGAGATGGTGACACGTCACATCAACTGGAAGGTGATGCGGGTGAAGCGCGACATTGGCGGACAGACACTCAACCTGTATCCCGCACGTGGTGGCCGATTTTATGCGACCGGCGCAGGTGGTGGTATTTGGCGCTGTTATAATTTCATCGAGGGCTGCCGGACATACGAGATTGTCGAGAACACGCGCCAAGCCTATCAGGCTGCCCATGCCTTCGGGTCGTTCCAGGATCTCGTCTGCGATATTCCGGTGGCGGACATTGAAGAGACAATCCCCGACTTCCATAACACACCGAAGCGATACGCCCGTCTCATGGAGGTGGTGGCGGCCGACCCGCATGGTCGGCTTGCCTCGGCGCAGGCGGAAGTTGAATTTGTGAAAGCGCGTGAGGGAATTGTGAGCAGGCTGATCGATCTGCGTGATGCGGGCGAGCTTCCTGAGAGGATCACCCACAACGATACCAAGATTAACAATGTGATGATCGATACCGAAAGTGACGAGGCGGTCTGTGTGATCGATCTCGACACGGTGATGCCGGGGCTCTCGCTTTATGACTTTGGCGATCTTGTGAGGACGGCGGTCAGTCCTGCGGCCGAGGATGAGGTGGATCTGAGCAAGGTGGAGTTGCGCATGCCCATGTTTGAGGCACTGGCAGAGGGGTATATGGATGCCTGCGATTGTTTATGTGATGCCGAGATTGAAAACCTGGCTTTTGCCGGCAGGCTGATCTCGTTGGAAATAGGGATACGTTTCCTCGCCGATTACCTCGAGGGGGATATTTATTTCAAGACCCACCGGGACGGGCACAACCTTGACCGTGCACGCACGCAGTTGAAGCTGGTTGAGCTGCTCGAACAGAATGAGTCGAAGATGGTTGAATTTGTCGAGCGTCTCGCCAAGGCCAGGCGCTGATATCCCTGTTAGGATAACATCATGGCCGACTTTTTGACGGCCTCGATCAAGAGATCTACTTCCTCCTCAGTGTTGTAGGCCGCAAAGGATGCCCTGACGGTGCCGGTGATGCCGAAACGAGCCATCAGGGG
>JARFRT010000146.1 GCA_029287105.1 Akkermansiaceae bacterium
ATCGGCGACATGATGAAACTGGTCATGGAAAAACGGGGCGAAATGGAAAACACCGAGACCATCGACGAAAATCGGGTCATGCTCACCTGCACCCTGCCACTCTCCGAAATCCTCATCGACTTCAACGACAAGCTCAAGTCCATGACCCGCGGATACGGCTCCATGGACTACGAACACGCAGGCTACAAACCCGGCAAACTCGTCAAAATGGATATCCTCATCGCCAGCGAACCCGTCGACGCCTTCTCATCCATCGTCCACCAGGAAAAAGCCGCCCCCTACGGCCGCCACCTCTGCAAGAAACTCAAGGAGGTCATCCCGCAACAGCTGTTCGTCGTCGCCATCCAGGCCGCCATCGGGGGCAAAATCATCGCCCGCGAATCCATCACCGCCATGCGCAAAAACGTCACCGCCAAATGCTACGGCGGCGACATCTCCCGCAAACGCAAACTCCTCGAAAAGCAGAAAAAGGGGAAAGCCAAGATGAAGGCCATCGGCAAGGTGAACATCCCCCAGGACGCGTTTATCCGCGTGCTGAAAAACGATTAACCGTCGACTCGCCCTGACATCCCGCCGGCCTACAGCCGCCGAGACCAAGAGTCATCGCGTCATTTCCCCGCGGATTGTACTTGCGCAATGGGCATGGATACCGCCATTTATGCGCGTAACCCAACCCATACCAGCATGCCACTCTTCGATTCAGCCACTCAAGCCCCCGCAGATCCCATCCTCGGCCTTTCCACACAATTCAAAGAGGACACCCGTGCAAACAAGGTCAATCTGGGCGTCGGTGTCTTTGTCGACGCCCACGGCGTCACCCCGGTGCTGCCGAGCGTGCGTGCCGTGGAACAACAACTCGCCGAGGCCGGCGCGTCAAAAAGCTACCTCCCGATGACCGGTAGCCCCGCCTACGCCACCGCCACCCAGAAACTCTGTTTCGGCGAAACCCTCGCCAACCAATTCGCCGGACGCGTCGTCACCGCCCAAACCCCCGGCGGAACCGGAGCCCTGCGCGTCGCAGGCGACTTCCTCCACCGGATCGCCGGCACCCTCCCCGTCTGGCTCTCCAATCCGACCTGGGCCAACCACAAGGGAATCTTCACCGCCGCAGGCCACACTCTCGAGACCTACGCCTACTTCGACCCCGCGGCGAATGCGGTCGACCACGACGCCTTCTTCTCCGACCTCAAGGCCATCCCTGCAGGACAGGTGGCCGTGATCCACGCCTGCTGCCATAACCCGACCGGTGCCGACTTGACGGAGGACGACTGGAAACAGGTCGCCGCCATCGCCGCCGACCAAGGCTGGATCCCACTGCTCGATTTTGCCTACCAGGGGTTTGGCGAAAACATCGACGCCGATGCCGTCGGCGTGCGCACGCTCGCCGAGGCCGGACTGCCTGTCATCGTCTGTCAGTCATTCTCCAAGAACTTCGGCCTCTACCAGGATCGCATCGGAGCACTCCACATCGTTTGCGCCAGCACCGATGAAGCCACACGCGTCAAAAGCCAGGTCGAACTCTGTATCCGCACCAACTACTCCAACCCACCCGCCCACGGCGGCGCGATTGTCACCGCTATTTTGAACGACCCCAGCCTGGCCACCCAGTGGGACGGTGAGGTCGCCGACATGCGCGACCGGATCAAGGACACCCGCACTGACTTCGTCACCGCCCTCGAGCAGGCCGGCGTCTCACGCGACTTCCGCTTTCTGATGGACCAAAAGGGAATGTTCTCATTCACCGGCATCAGCAAGGACGACGTCCACCGCCTGCGCAACGAGTTCGCCATCTACATGGTCGACAGCGGACGGATCAACGTCGCTGGCATCACCCCGGCCAACCTCGCTCAGGTCACCGCGGCCATGAAAGCGGTGATCGGTTAAGCCAGGGGTTCATTCCAATGAACTCCCGACGCGTCATCTGCATCGCCCTGCTCGGTATTACGATCACGCTCGGTCCCCTGTCGCGTTCATTCTTGTTTGCCGAGCCATCCGCCATCTACCAATATGCAGGCGACGCCCTCTGGGCACTGGCCGTTTTCTGGTCCCTCGCAGCCCTCTTCCCCCGCGCATCCACCCCGTATTTAGCCACCGGCACCCTGATCATTGCATTCACCATCGAAGCCAGCCAACTCTACCACGCAGGATGGATTGACCACCTCAGAAACCATCGCATCGGCGCCCTCATCCTCGGTTTCCACTTCCGCTGGGCCGACCTCGCCTGCTACACCGCGGGAGCCTTGCTCGGAGCGACCATTGATTCCCGTTTCGTGAGAAACAACCGCCAATCACCCACACCGTCCTAACCACCATGCAAGCCATCCAACAATCCCTCGAGGCGTCGCTTGAGGACTTTGCCATTTCCCGGTCCGAACGCAAAGAGCTTAAGCCCCTGCTCGCGCACGCCCATGGGGACAAGACCGAACAGGCAAAAATCCGCCAACTCGCATTCCGTATGGCAACCAAGGCCATGGAGGAAGTGGGTGAGGTCACCGCCATGGACTGGCTCGAGAGCATCATCAAACTGCTCTACTCGAACGAGATGAAAACCCGGGCGAATGCCTACTTCAGCCCCGGCGACGACTGCCTGCACCGCATCCGCCAACTCATCAGCGAGGCACGACAAACACTCGACATCTGCGTCTTCACCATCACCGACAACCGGATCGTCGAAAAACTCGAGGTAGCCCACCAGCGCGGCACCACCATCCGTATCATCTCCGATGACACCAAGTCCGAGGACCTCGGCTCCGACATGGAGGCACTGGAAAAACTCGGGATCCCCTGCCGCTATGATCGCACCAGCGCACACATGCACCACAAATTCGCCATCGCCGACACCCATCTGCTCCTCACCGGCAGCTACAACTGGACCCGGTCAGCCAGCACCGCCAACAACGAAAACATCATCGTCAGCAACACCCCCCGGCTCGTCACCTCCTTCCAGGGGGAGTTTGACCGCATGTGGCGGGCACTTGCGTGAATCGATGAATCGTCTATGTTGACGATATTTCGCTCGACCCTACCCATCTCCCGACTAGAACGGAAAAATCATGCGCACCCTCGCCATCGGAGACATCCACGGTTCACTCACTGCCCTCACGGCACTGGGTGAATTTGTCGGCTTCACCCCGGACGACACGATCGTCACCATCGGCGATTACGTCGACCGCGGCCCGGACTCGAAAGGCGTGATCGACTACCTCATCAGCCTGCAACAATCGCACCGGCTCGTCGCCCTCAAGGGGAACCATGAGGTGATGATGGAAAATGCGCGCGGCTCCGAACAGGAACTCTACTTCTGGCTGCTCAATGGCGGCGAAGCCACCCTCGATTCGTTCGAGGCAACCGGCCTGCACCAAGTCCCCGCCAAGTACTGGAAATTCATCGACTCCTGCCTCCGCTACCACGAAACCGACCACCACATCCTCGTCCACGCCGGCCTCGACCCTGACGTCGCCCTCAAAAAGCAAACCGACGAGTTTCTGTTCTGGCACCGCATCCACGACACCGAAGCCCACATCTCAGGAAAAACACTGGTCTGCGGCCATACCCCTCAG
>JARFRT010000148.1 GCA_029287105.1 Akkermansiaceae bacterium
GTCACGGCCACCGTGTTGTAGGGGCGAAAGCAAAGCCGACACCTCCTCTTCATAACTGACAAATGCGTCCCGGAACGATTCGTGGTTTTTGACGTTATGGATGTGTAAGCACTCACCTGTGGCAAGCACCGCCCCAAGCACCCCTTCGTCCACGGAAACCTTGGAAAGCATGACGTGACTGCGCAGAGCGCGAGGGTCTTTCTTGGCCCGGTTGGCTATTTCTACCGGAACGCCGACGAGCGGCGGGCAATCAGGAGAAATATACTTGGGCATCAGATGGCTGCGACTCTCGCTCAAAAGATAAAGGGCTCCGCCATCGGCATCGAGCACATCACTGAATCCATCGACGATTTTTTTGTAGAGCAGTCCCGATGTGATATCCTTTTCGATGGCGAGACCGAGGTTGCGCAGGAAATCGAACATCCGTTTTTCCTCGCCGACGATATCGTCCTTTTCCTTCTGGATCAGATTGTAGCGGATACGTTCCTTGCGTAGTGTGAGCAGACACACGACAAACAGCGCGGCCGACACCGCGATGATGGCATAGCCGGTATCAGTCATCATTGCTGCAAGGGGGACAAGGTGGGGGGCGTGTTGGGTGGGAAGAATGGGGTGAGTGTCCCCGCTAGCGGGTGTCGGGAGCGGGTCGGAATGGCGTCACTTTTCCATGGATTTTTTGGCTCTCACCTCGGCTTCGAGAAAATCAAGTACAGTGCCGAATTTTTCGGTATTCCGTTCATCAGCGTCGCAGAGTTTCTTGTGGGCCTCAAGGACGAAGGGGGCCTGGTCAATTTTTTTATCGACGCCATTGACATGATGACAGGGTTGGAGTTTTTTACGAATATCGCTGATGTCGCCGCGCCATATGCCATCGGGCGGATCGATCTGCATCAGGACATCCAGGCCGAGGTCCTCGAGTGATTTCTGATTTTTCTTTCCGGGCTCGGCAATCTGAAGTTTTCCGTTCGGGCGTTTCATCAGGCGCATGGCCAGACCGGCCATTGTGCCCATGAAGGTGGAATCCATCCCCTTGCATGCGGCGAGGTCAATGACCAGACAGGTAACGCCACTGCCGATTTCATCCTCGCACCACTCTTTGAGCATGGGGCTGTTGAGAAAGGATCCTTTTCCTTCGCAGCGGATCCATGAGAATTCGCGTTCGTGGCAGGCTGAAATGGAGTTGTTTGCGCTCACTCTGGTGTAGTAAGAATTAATATTTCTAATATGTTGAACAATAGACTGCGTAATGACTTAGGTCAATCACAAGAGAGGTTATTTTGACCATGTGGGCAAATGAAATCACCTGCATCACAGGCGAAATCGAGTCCCCCCCTCTCCCCCGGATATGATCGTTGCTAAAGCCGATGGATTGCGCCCGCCTGCAATCACGGTTTCCACGCCGGCCTCGAGCGCGGCCCGCACCGCCGTGAGCTTGGAGGCCATGCCCCCTATCGAGAACTTGCCATGGTCGGCTCGCACATGCCCGGCGATCGAGTCGATGTCATCGACCTGCGCCACCACGGTTCCATCGGGGCGCTGCAGCCCGTCAACGGTGCTCAGCATGACAAGCATGCGGGCCTCAAGCAAACTGGCAACCTTGGCCGAAAGCATGTCGTTATCCCCGACCCTGAGCTCCTCGACGGCCACCGAGTCATTTTCATTGATGATGGGAACGATGTTTCCCTCCCTGAGTAAACGATGCACGGTGTTCATGACGTGAGCACTTCGGTGTGCATCCTCGAGATCTGCCGCGGTGAGGAGTATCTGGGCGACGTTGAGGCGGAATTTCTGGAAAAGGTTTTCGTAGGCATGCATCAGGCGCGTCTGGCCGACCGCTGCGCATGCCTGGCGGGAGGCAATGTCCTCGGGATAGCCATCGAGATTGAGCGCGGAGACCCCCGCTCCGACGGCACCGCTGGAAACGAGGACGCAGGGAATCCCACCGGCGACAAGTTCGGAGACGGCGGTGACCAGCCTGACCAGAGAGGCCTCGTCAAGCGTGCCGTCCTGCTCGCGAGTGAGCACGCCTGTCCCTATTTTGATAATGATGATTTCCCTCGGCATAACAAGTCAGTGGTGATGAAAAAAGTGCTGTCTAGCGGTGCGCCGCCACCCGGATCGCCTGACAGACGGCAGGGAATATTTGTTTTTTGCGACTGACCACCCCCGGAGCCTGGCACACGCCATCGTCATCGCGCTCGAACGGCAGCGCGTCGATGATTTTTTGGCTGCCACTTGTGATGATCAAACTATGATGGCTGGTGATATCCGTGACAATGAGAAGCGCGAGATCGTAGCCCTTTTCCTGAATCAGGTCATCCAGTGATTTGGCGAGTTCCTCGTGCCTGCTGGCAAAGAGGTCAAGGCCAGCCTCCTCGACATGGGAGATGCTCACGCGTGCTCCGTTTTCTTCAAAGACCTTGCGGTCCGCGCCGATGGTCTCCGCCGCCGTGTTGTGGGCTAATAGTGAACCCGAAGCAAAGAAATCCCGGGTGAACTTGGCCGCGTCGACATCGGCGATTTGGCACAGCCATACCAGAATTTCCCTGTCGAGGTCCGCTGTTGTTGGCGATGTCAGGTTGAGTGTGTCCGACACCATCCCGGCAATCAGGCAAAGTGCCACCCCCTTGGGCACATCGATGCCGGCATAGCGGTATTCCCGGGCCACCAACGTCGATGACGACCCGACGGGTTCGTTGAGGTAGCGGATGGGTTCACGTGAAATCAGGTCGCCTGCCAGACGGTGGTGGTCGATGACCTCGATCACCTCGGCATCCTCGACTCCCGGGACGGCCTGCGAGTATTCGTTGTGATCGACGAGTACCAGACGAATACGCGGAGGGTCGATGAGATCGGACTTTGAAATCACGCCCATCAGCGTGTTGTCGCCCGGATCGATCACAGGAAAAAGGTCCTGATTCTGACTGCCCAGGCCCAGAAGCAGTTGCTTGACGGAATCGTCCGCCATGACACGGACAATGTCATTATCAAGCGCGTGGCTCACCATCCGCGCGCACCGGATCAGTTTGGACACCGTGGCCGTGTCCTGTTGGCAATGCAGGATGACAACCCCTTTTTCGCGGGCCAGGGTGACCAGGTCGGCAGAGACTTTGAACCCGCCGGTGACCACCAGCATACACACGCCGTGATCAATCGCCGTGCGTTGGACGATAGGGCGGTCTCCGCAAATGACGACATAGGCGCCGACATCACCATTGGCCGTGGCATGGGTGAGGCGTTTGATCACTGCGTCCACGCTTGAAGCACCGACCAACTGGACAATCTCCCGTTCATCGGACTGCAGCTCCGCCCCCAGTGCCTCCGCATCCAGGGTGGTCGCAATTTTTGCCGGGCACGCCACCATCCGGCGCACCGACTCGGCATCGGTATCCGTAGGCATGAGCAACTGAAGAAGGTCGAGGTATTTCAGCAGTCCGCATAACCGGCCGTCGGAATCGACAACGGGAATGCTGCGAACGCCACTGGAAAGCATCAGCTGGTAGGCGGTGAGAAACGTGGCGTCGTCACTCACTTGAATCACATCCTTATGACAGATCATTTCTGCCGTCGCGCTCACATCATCAAGCAGGAGGGGTTTTTCCATGCCTGCTTGTTCGAGCACCCAAGCGGTGCGAGCGGGGACGGCGCCGCAGCGTGCGGCGACAGCCTCCGTCATTCCCTTTTTCTGAAGAAGGTCGGCATAACCAATGGCGGCACAAATAGCATCGGTGTCGGGATTGAGGTGACCAACCACATAAAGTGGCATCAGGGAAGACGTGTTGGATGGGGTGGACATGGTGGGAACGGCCAAACAATCTCTGAAGATGTGCCCTTTGGCAATGCTGGGGTTTGGCATTTGTGTCCTGCTTTCAGCCAAGATCAAAAAACGTCCTTCACCACCGTCACCTCGGGAATCTCGCCGTCGTTGAGTATGATTTCCACCACATCAAAACGCCACAGGATGCTGCGGGTGCCCAGGAGATGGAGCCATGAGTTGGCACCGCGCTCAATCAGCTCTTGCTTGGACGCATTCACGGCATCCAGCGGACGCCCGTAGCCCCGCCGGGTGCGGGTTTTGACCTCGACAAAGCTCAGGGTGTCACCGTCGCGGGCGACAATATCCACCTCCCCTCCCTTGGGTCCCCGGTAATTGCGAAACAGCACCTTGCACCCGTCCGCACGCAAACGGGAACAGGCAATGCTCTCACCCAAATCACCGATCGCGATGGGGCCCAGCTTCTCACCATCCTTGTCCGTTATTGAACACGGAGCATTGAGTAGTCGGCTGAAACGCCTGTAGATGATGGGGAGGAGGCTTGGCACAGCGAGTTGGGCGCAACAAAAACGACTTATTCGTCCTCGTATTTCTTGTGACCCTCTTTTTTGCCGGCCTTGATTTTCTTCATCGCGGCCTCGACTTTCGCCTGGTCTTCATCGAGGTAAGCCAATTCCAGCTCGCAGAGGGCGGCATAGGACAGCCCCATCATGCGGCGGAAATCGGCGATCGCCTTGGTCTTGTCCTTCCCGTCTTTCATTTCCTTCACCAGTGCCGGGATGAATTCCATCCCCTTGCGGCAGCCATCGGCGGCGGTCCGGGCGGCCTTGGCGGCTCCAGCCCAGTCACTTGGGTCCATTTTGCGCAGACTCTTGAGCGCGTCACTGGTTTGCTCCATGGTTTTGGCCAATGGCGTATCGTCATCATCCGCCATGGTCGGCAAACAGAAAGCGAGGCTGGCAACAAGTGCAGAGAAAACGAGTCGTTTGGAAATGGTGTTCTTTTTCATGAGAAGCGAATACAACCGCAGCTTGAGAATCTGTCAACTCCTCTTCGGAAAAAACAGCCATACGGCAATGCTCGACAAGCCCCCCCGCGTCTCGTTACAACAGTCTCCGACATGGCAGATGCGCAAGAAAAGAAGCTTACACCGATGATGGTACAGTATCAGGCGATGCGGCGATCCCTGCCTGATGACATCCTCCTGTTCTACCGTCTCGGCGATTTCTATGAGATGTTCTTCGAGGACGCCAAGAGAGCATCCCGCATCCTCAACGTCGCACACACGAAACGCAACAACATCCCCCTGTGCGGCGTCCCTCACCATGCCGCCCAAGGGTACATTGCCAAACTGATCCAGGCCGGCACGCGCGTCGCCATTGCCGAGCAAACCAGCGAACCCCAACCGGGGAAAATCGTCGAACGCGAGATCGCCCAGATCATTTCCGCCGGAACCGTCAGCGACATCACCCTGCTCGATGACAGCCGCCATAACTACGTTGCCGCAGTCTACCAGGTCGGGAAATCCATTGGTCTCGCCTGCGCCGACCACTCGACCGGCGAGTTCACCGTGGCCGAGTTCCCAAATGTGGACGCCCTCAAGGACGCCCTGCAAAGGCTTGCTCCGAAAGAGCTCATCATCGGCGACGACCAGATCAACACCTTCGGGAGCCTGAGAGGCAGCCTTCCCTACGACGGCTACGCCTTCCTCACCGACCAGGCACGCTTCGCACTCTGCGACCATTTCAAAGTGCAGTCGCTGCGCGGCTTCGGCTGTGATGGGATGACGGCGGCCATCTCCGCTGCGGGTGCCATCCTCCACTACCTCTCCTACCAACTCCGCCGGTCCTGCGACCACCTCCGCCACATCTCCGTCCGCGTTGAAGGCGAGCATGTCATCATCGATGCCTCATCGCAGCGGAACCTTGATCTGGTCGACTCACCCACCGGCCGGGCGCACTCATTACTGGGGGCGCTCGACCGCACCGCCACCCCGATGGGGGCAAGGAAATTACGCGACTGGATCCTGCACCCGCTGCGTGACCTCACCACGCTGACAGCCCGCCAGGACATGATCGCGTCCTTCATCGCCGAACCCTTCCTGCTCGGACAGTGCCGTGAGCAACTCAAGGGGATTCGTGACATCGAACGCACAACCTCCCGGCTGTCACAAAACTCAGGCAACGCAAGGGACCTGCTTTCCCTGTTGACATCGCTGCAAAACATCCCCGACCTCAAAAGCCATCTGGAAGCACTCAGCGAGCAAGCCCCCGATTCCGAGTATCAAATTGAACTGACCCGGCAACTGCACCTTTTCCCCGAACTGACCGGTCTGCTTGAAAATGCACTCACGGACGAACCACCGGCAGGAACCAAGGACGGTGGGATCATCCGTGATGGATATCACCCGGAGCTCGACGAACTCCGCTCGGCATCACGCGATGGCAAACAGTGGCTGGCCGAACTCCAGGAGAGCGAACGCAAACGGACCGGGATCGACACCCTCAAGATCAAGTTCAACAACGTCTTCGGCTACTTCCTCGAGGTGACCAAGGCCAAGATCAGCCTGGTGCCCGACGACTACCAACGCAAACAAACCATGACCAATGCCGAGCGCTACATCACGCCCGAACTCAAGGAAATGGAAAACAAAATCCTCGGCGCGGACGAACGCGCCAAGCAACTCGAGTATGAGGAGTTTGTCAAACTCCGCCAGGCGGTGGCCGAGGAACTCGACCGACTGCAGCAGTGTGCCGATTCCCTCGCCACCCTCGATGTCTTGCTCGGCCTCGCCGAGTTGGCACAGCTGCACCAGCACGCGAGGCCCGTCCTCGACGACTCCTGTGACCTCGAGATCACCAACGGCAGGCATCCTGTGTTGGAACAAACATTGGTCGACGAGAAATTCGTCCCCAACGATACCCTGATGGAGTTCGACAACTCCCGCCTCATCCTCCTCACCGGACCCAATATGGCAGGGAAATCCACCTACATCCGCCAGGTCGCCCTGATCACCCTGATGGCCCAGATCGGCGCCTATGTGCCTGCGGAAAAGGCCCGCATCGGACTGGTCGACCGCATTTTCTGCCGCGTCGGCGCCTCGGACGACCTCACCAGTGGCCAGTCGACCTTTATGGTCGAGATGAACGAAACCTCCCTGATCATTAACAACGCCACCCAAAACTCACTGGTCATCCTCGACGAGATCGGCCGCGGCACCGCCACCTTTGACGGCCTGTCCATCGCCTGGTCGGTCGCCGAACACATCCACGATGTCATCAAGGCACGCACCCTGTTTGCCACCCACTACCACGAACTCACCGACCTCTCCCGAAGCCGTGATGCCGTGGAAAACTACAACATCGCCGTGCGCGAATGGAACGACGACATCATCTTCCTGCGCAAGATCGTCCCTGGCACCGCCGACAAGTCATACGGCATCCAGGTCGCCCGCCTCGCCGGCCTCCCACCCGCGATCATCGACCGGGCCAAGGACATCCTCTCCCACCTGGAACTCAACTCGACCCGCCCCGAAGCCCGGGGAAAACCAAAGGCCAAAAACACCCGCACCCGCTCGCAGAACATGCCCGACGCCGACTCGCCGCAGATGGACATGTTTAATGAACAATAGAGAATTGATCCCATGAACTCCCCCATCGGCATCCTCGACTCCGGACTCGGCGGACTGTCCGTGCTCAATGAAATCCGCAACCTGATGCCGGGTGAGGATATCGTGTACTTTGCGGACAGCGCGTGGTGCCCGTATGGCCCCCGCCCCGCCGATGAAATCCAGCGCCGCGTCTTTGCCATCACCGACATCTTACTCGCCCGGCATTGTAAACTGATCGTCATCGCTTGCAACTCCGCCACCATCGCGGCTGTGGAGGCACTGCGCGCCACCTACCCGGTCCCGTTTGTCGGGATGGAACCCGCCGTCAAGCCCGCCGCCGCCATCACCCGGTCGGGTACCGTCGGCGTGCTTGCCACCGAAGCATCACTCGCAGGGGAAAAATTCCACCGGCTCCTGCACGATCACGCCGACGGCGTCAAGGTCATCACCCGCCCATGCCCGAACTTTGTCGATCTCGTCGAACGGGGCGAGCTCGATGGGGATCGTGCCCGCGGCATTGTCGAGGAGGAAACCCTGCCGCTGATCGAAGCCGGTGCGGATGTGCTCGTGTTAGGCTGCACCCACTACCCGTTCTTGCGACCACTCATCCAGGATGTCGTGGGCCCCGACGTCAAGATCATCGACACCGGTGCCGCCGTCGCCCGTCACGCCCTGCAACTGCTCAAGAACAGATGCCAACCCGCCAGCCCGCAAACATCCTGCCAGGTGATCACCACCGGCGACCTCGACACCCTCAAAAAACTCTTCCCCCAACTCTGCCCCGGCATCCGGGCTGAACTCACATCCTCCCATCAAATCAAATCCTAACCCCATTCCAACAAAAAGATGAAATACGTCCTAATCACCATCGTCAGCCTGCTGACCTGCGATGCCCCCACCCTGCATGCCGCCCCGAAAAAACCGCTCAAC
>JARFRT010000173.1 GCA_029287105.1 Akkermansiaceae bacterium
GCACTACACTGTGCTAACATCGTCGGCAGCGTCAGATGTGTATAAGAGACAGCGACAAATTCCACAAACAGTTTCTTGCCACTCTTGTCTGCCCGATCGGTGTATTCAGTTAGATCACGGCCTACTAATTCCAACCGATAAGGGTGCATGACCATATTCGGATGCATGTCGGTAATCCAGAAGTAGTCCTTCTGGTCGACCCCATAGCGGAGTTGGGATACCTCGAGTGCAGCCTGTCGTTGTGCTTCGGCGCGCGTCATTTTGCCACTTTTCTCCTCCTTTACGTAGAAATTGATGACACTGGTAGCGGTGGATGTTAGCTCTTTGAGCATCTCCTTTTTCTGATTCATCATACTGTTACGAAAAACAGGCAAGATGATGGCAAATGCGGAAACAGCAAACAGGATGGCGGCGATGGCGGTCGGCCAGACAATACGCAGGTAGAATCCAGGTGAGAGCTTGCGGGTTGATTTTTTGTGTCCTGGGTAGGCAGAACCTTTAAAATACTTGGAAAGTTCAGCCTCGCTCAGAATTCTCTCCACGGCGGGGCGGCCATTGCTTTCGTGATATTTCTCGGTGAAGGTGCCACGCTCAAAATCCTCTTGGAGTGGGATGAATCCATCATAGTCATCGCGGATATGCTGTTCAAAAACCGCCTTGATCTGCTCCCGAGGATATTGACCTTCAAAGGCCTTGTAAGCATCCTCCAGAGCTTCTGCGCAGTGCCTATATTTGCGGTGGTTGTATGGGTTGAAGCCGTCATCCTTACCGCCCGATTGGAGGAATAACCCGAAGCTTTCAGCATCAAAAAAACCATCGATCCACTTGTGGATATCCTCGGCACGCACCCCAACCAGTTTTTCGGTCCGATCTGCGTGGGTGGCAATCTTCATGGGGATCCATTCTAATGAATTCGTGGCATGATTCAACACCTAAGCCAGCCCTGATGTGTAATCGGTGTGGATTTCCCAGTAAGTGACGTTTGACGTTTATGCAGGACTCCGTTATCACTTAGCCATGAACGAGGTTGAAGCGGCGGGAAAAATTCTTGAAAGCATGCTGGCGAAGCTGGGATATCAGGTGGGTCTGGAGGTCACGGAATCGGATGATGGTCCGTGTTTGAACATTCAGACGGATGCGGGTGCGCAGTTGATTGGCAAGGATGGGGACCGGTTGGAGGATCTTCAGTATTTGACCAATCGGATATTAAACAAGCATTATCCGGATGCGCGGCGGGTAAAGGTCGATTGTGACCATTACCGGGCGAAGAAGGAGGAGCGGCTGATTGAGACGGTGCGGGAATTGGCCAAGCAGGTGCTTGAGGATGGCAAGGTGCGCAAGGCCCCGCCGTTGAATGCCTACTACCGCAGGTTGGCTCACAATGCATTGGCCGAGATCGAGGGGGTGAGCACAAGTTCACCAAGGGGGGACTCACGCTACAAGCGCATTGAGATTGCTAAGAAATGACGGAGATTGCCCTCCCGATGAGCCGCAGGAAAAAACCCGTGTATTCTTCGGTTTCCGTGGTGTAGTGTCGGGCGGTCGGCCAAGGTCATTGTTGAGACCTTTTCCGCAGTTCAAGATTATCAGTTATGAAAACACATCGACTCGTTATGCCTGGGGATTTGAATCAGTATGGCTTTCTTTTTGGCGGAAAAATGCTCAGCTGGGTGGATGAGGCGTGCTGGATCGCGGCGAGTTTGGATTACCCGCAGTGCCAGTTTGTGACGGTGGGGATGGCCAAGGTGGAATTCCATCACGGCGTGGGCGAGGGCGTGATTTTGGAAATCGACTGCCGCAAAAAAAAGCAAGGGGACACATCAGTCAGTTATGAAGTGGCGGTGAGCCGGGGGCGCTGCGACGGGGAGACGGTCATTTTTTCCACCTGTGTCTCGTTTGTGAATGTGGATAAAAATGGCGACAAGTGTTCCATTTCCTGAGAGTAGTCGGCCGTCCTTGTTATGAACCGGATTGAAACGATCGATATCATCCTTGCGCTTGAAAAGTCTGAGGACCAGGAGGCGTGGCGGAAAAAGGTGGCGCGCAAGCTCCGGGTGCATCCGAAGCAGATTGAGCAGATGCGGCTGCGCAAGCACTCGATCGACGCCCGGCAGCACGAACTCAAGGTGCAATTGCGTATTGAGGTTGGCATTGGCATGCCGCTGCCGCCTGAGCCCGAATACAAGGCGGATTACCCGCAGGTGCCGCAATCCGCCCGCACGATGGTGATCATCGGCTGTGGCCCCGCCGGGATGTTTGCCGCATTGCGCGCGCTCGAACTCGGCTGCAAGCCCATTATTTTGGAACGAGGCAAGGATGCGTCGGCGAGGCGTTTTGACCTCGGCCCGATCATGCGCGAGGGAAGGGTGGTTGAGGACTCGAATTACTGTTTCGGAGAAGGAGGGGCAGGAACGTTTTCGGATGGAAAACTTTACACCCGCGCCACCAAGCGTGGCCCGGTGCGTGATGTTTATGAGACTTTTGTGGCACACGGCGCGCCGCCGCGCATCCTGACCGACGCCCATCCGCACATCGGGTCGAACCTCTTACCCAATGTCGTTAAGGCGATCAGGGCGAGCATTCTGGATGCGGGGGGCGAAGTGCATTTTGGCGCCAAGGTCTGCCGCTTGCTTCGATCGGCGGACGGCAAGAGGATGGTCGGCGTGGCCACCGCCGACGGGCGTGAGTTCACCGGGGATGCCGTGATTCTTGCCACCGGCCACAGTGCGCGTGACATCTACCGCTTGCTTGCGGAAGAAAACATCCTGATGGAGAAAAAGACCTTCGCCGTCGGGGTGAGGATCGAGCACCCGCAGCCGCTGATCGACAGCATCCAGTACCATTTTCAACGGGGGACGGAGCGGCCGCGCATTCTGCCCGCTGCCAGCTACCGACTCGCCTGCAAGATCGGAGGGCGCGGGGTGCATTCGTTCTGTATGTGTCCGGGTGGTTTCATCGTGCCCGCCGCGACGGAAAACGATGAGGTCGTGGTGAACGGCATGTCGCTGTCGCGGCGCGATTCCGCCTACGCCAACAGCGGTATGGTGGTGAGCGTGGAGCCCGAGGACACGGCGGAATTCGACCACGAGCATGGTATTCTTGCCGGCATCGCGTTTCAAAAATCGATGGAAGTGCTTGCGGCGCAAACGGGCGGCGGCATGCAGAAGGCGCCGGGGCAGAGGGTGACGGACTTTTTGGCGGCAAAGATTTCATCGAGTCTGCCGGGGACCAGTTACGTGCCGGGCACCACCACGGCGCCGCTGCACGAGATCATGCCTGCCTTTATTGTGACCCGCATGCAGGCGGGGCTCCGGAAATTTGGTCATGGCATGAGGGGATACATCACGGAGGAAGCCGGGCTGCTCGGGTTTGAAACCCGTACCAGCAGTCCGCTCCGGGTGCCGCGCGATGAAAATGACCTGCAGCATCCGGATATCCGCGGCCTCTACCCGTGTGGCGAAGGTGCCGGCTACGCCGGAGGTATTATTTCGGCGGCGCTCGACGGGATGAAATGTGCTGAAGCCGCGGCGGCGGTATCCGTCTGATTAGCCCGGCTGGAACTCCGGGCGTAAAAAAACCTCACGGCCGAGGCGGCGTCGTGAGGTTGAAGGAGAGTAGCCCTACCAGGACTCGAACCTGGAATGACGGAATCAAAATCCGGAGTGTTACCATTACACCATAGGGCTGTTGAAGGACGATACGGTCAGCGCGGCGGGACTTTGGAAAGTCCCTATGGGCTGACGGCGGAATTCTCTACGGTGAGATGATCTACTTTGCAACAGTGAAATGAAGAAAATCATCAAAAGAGCCGGATTTGCCAAAATTTGACTAATGCGCTATTGTCGGTTCCGGAACATGGGTGACAAACTACAAAATAACGAGCTTCACACATTGATGGATTTAGTGTCTAATGGCGAGACGCCTCGGCAGGAGCCAGTTTAGTAGGGATAAGCGTGAGCCTCCCGGGGCTGTTTCCCGTGCCATTTCACCCGAAGTCACATTTTCCCAACAAGCGTAGACAGTTCCGCACATTTCTCCCGAATCTTCAGCGCCTCCCGGCCGATCTTATTATCCGTCCCAAGCCAAACCCACCCTTACCTCGCACTTAACTATGATCAAAAGACATCCTTTTTTCCTGATGGCGTTCACCGCATTCACGCTGTTGGTGGCCTGCTCTGCCAAGGACAAGGCCTCCAAGAAGACCAGTGCCAATGCGGGCTACCGCACGGCGGCCATGTACGGCTCCGGCTTGCGCAATGCCAATATTTCCCTGCCCAGTAACCTGTCCGGAGTCGCTGGCGTCAGTCATTCGCGCGGGCGCACAACCATGCCC
>JARFRT010000455.1 GCA_029287105.1 Akkermansiaceae bacterium
GTCTTATACTGATGCGGCAGACGCCCGACAGGGGGTAAAAGATGCGAGTGAAGCCAATGGATCGGATGGCAACGATGCCCGCTAAGCTTGTTGATCGCCCCGTGCGTTAAGCTGACATACCCATGAGTTCCCATCATCAAAATCACGTTGCCACGGCGGGTAGGGTGGGCGGCCCCGGCTTGTTGTACGGGGGCGTCGGGCTCTCCTTGGCGGTGGCCATGCAGATGCTGGGCTTGTTCATGCGCGGCGACGCCCGATTACAGCAGGCGTTGCTTGATCCTGTTTTTCGCGGTCGACTGCCGGACGTCCTGAGCACGCCGGTGCTGGTGATGATGGGCGCGGCACTTTGTTGGGGGTTGGCATTTGCGGTGCTGGATTCCGCCGGCACCTGGCGGCGGATTGTGCTGGGCGTGACGATGCTGGTCATTGTGCTGGCCATGGTCCCGACCTTTGCCGTCTGGAATGTCTATTTTTCTCCTTTTCTCCCCTTGGTGGGTGTGTTCTGGACCTGGTTCTGCACCATGATGTACGTGAATCATCATGTCATGCCGTGCGACGGCTTAAGTTTGCACAATGAAGTTTTATATAACAGGGTCGGGCTTGCTGCGCATCCCGTAGCGGTCAAGAAAGAGAAAGCTCAGGATGCGCAAGAGAAGGATCCGGATGCCAAGTACCAACCCCGGAAACCCAAGGAGAAAACCAAGTAGATGGCCCGCGTTGATTACCCACCACCTGTTGTCGAGCTCATTGCCGAGCTGAAGCGCCTTCCCGGGATCGGTCCGCGCAGTGCCGAGCGTGTGGCCGTCTGGTTGCTGCAGCATGAAAAGTCGAACTCGCTGGAGCTCTCCGAGTCGATTTGCCGTGCCAAGGAGCAGGTGACGTCCTGTGAGGTGTGCGGGTTTTTTGCCACGGCCACCGGTTGCCCGGTCTGTGACGACGACAGTCGCGATATCCACGAACTCTGCGTGGTCGAACAGGCGACGGATGTTTTGCCCTTGGAAAGGTCGGGCGCGTTCAACGGGTTCTACCACTGCCTCGGCGGAAAACTCTCTCCACTCGACCATGTGACGCCCGATGATCTCCGGATCGCACCACTGCTCCGCAGGCTGGAAAATACGCCCAAGGTCGAAGTCATCCTCGCGCTGGGAGCTGACGTGGAAGGGGAGGCGACATCCAATTACCTTGCGGAAATCCTGGCGTCACGCGATTGTTCCGTAACCCGGATTGCCCAGGGCATATCCGCAGGCGGTGGCCTCGACCACGCCGATGAGCTGACCCTGATGCGTGCCATGCAGGGACGACGCAAGGTCGAGTAGTGGCGGCCGCTAACTCCTTCCGGCGCCAACAGAGCCGCTCTAGGCGATGATCTCCCCTCAAGGGATTTGGCGATTACAAGAATTACGGAATGACCCCTTTTGTATTCCCCTGAACATGGTGAGTAGGGTGTTGACTAACTTGACTAAGTAGTTATGTTGTGATCATGAAAACGGTGACCGTGCACGAGGCAAAGACTCACCTCAGTCGGTATCTGGCGGAGGTGGAGGAAACAGGAGAGGAAATTATTATCGCTCGCAGGGATAAGCCTGTTGCCCGGTTGGTGGCGGTGGTGAAAGATCGCAAAGACCGAGCCGCATTGATTGGTTCCCTGTCTGGTATTCTCTCCGAGGAAACGGTGGAGTATCTGACGGACGCTGCACGGGATGCTGAGATTGAGGAGGATTTTCATCGTTCGTCTGAAGCGTTATGAGGCTGCTGCTGGATACCAATGTGCTACTGTGGGTGTTTCTCGGCAGTGCGAGGCTTTCGCAATCGGTGCGTGAGGCACTGCTTGAAGCTGATGAGGTCTTTGTCTCGATGGCATCGTTCTGGGAAATTGCGATCAAAGCAGGAGGAAGGGGTTTTCATGACCTGGATCTTCCTGCCGATTGGCCCGAAGTATTTGCCACGAAGTGCCACGGGGCGGGAGTGTCGATTCTGGGGATTGATCTGGTCCACTGCAGACAGCTCCAGCAACTCCCCTGGCACCACCGCGATCCCTTCGACCGCATGCTGATCGCGCAAGCGATGGAGAACCGCCTTGTTGTCGCCACGTCCGATGGTGCCTTTCGGGATTACGGGATACAAGTGGTGGACTAGCTGCACTCAAATGGAAAACATGGGAGAAGGGTTCGGGGTTACGATCTTGAGACCGCGCCCCCCTCCGCGCCTTTGTATTTCGCGATGCGCTGAGCATTATTTCAATTTCGCCGCCTTGGCGGTGAGGTCGTCCAGTTCCTCCCTGAGCGGGGTGACCCGGGTGGCGATGTATTCTTCGAGAAAGACTTTTGGGACAAGTCCGTCGAAGCTTTGCCGGATTTCACCGCCGATGCGCTCCGCCTTGGTGACGGTCGATGACAGATAGGACAAGCACTTGAGCCCTTCCGCCTTGTTGCGCGCGCTGGTGCGGCGGGGGTCGGTCCGGCCCAGCACGATCTGCTCGCGCACCTGCTGAACCAGTTCCCAACTTCGCCTGCGGGTGGCCGCGAGGCGCGTCACCGCTTTTTTGCAGGCTTCGAAGCGCTGTTTTTCGCCGAGCCCGGCCAGCGCATTGATGCAGGCATCGATCCCGCCCTCGGGGGGGCGTCCGTCATGCAGGATGACGCCGACGTTGATCAGGGAGTCCAGCGCCGAGTCGATCGGGACACACTGGACCCTATCGACCGAATAACGGCTCCAGGCGGTGGCAACGATACCTTGGTAAGGGTGCCGCTGGGCGACTCGGGCCCATGCGGCCGCATTTGTTGCGCGTCCGCTGATGTCCGGCAAATCGACGTTAAACCCTTCGGCTCCCTTGTAAGCCGTCGCACCCCAAAGCACGATGCCGTGTTCGGTGAAGCGTTGGATCATGGCCGTGTTGGTGTGTTTGCCCCCCGTTGCCGGATCTCCCCGATACCCCCACGTCATGAGATCACTCTTGCCGGCGAGTGACTTCAGCGCCTTGCTGTCCCAGTGGATCATCATGTCATGCCAAAGGATCGGCCGGATATTCCGTGCATTCAGGTTGTCGAGAATCGGTTCGACATGGTGCAGGTAAAGCGCGCCCTTGCCATGCTTTTGGATGAAGGCCTTGGATTCGGGGTGCTGACCCAATTCCCACGCCTCGTCGCCGCCCAGATGGAAATGTTTAACCTCCGGCATGAGCTTGAGCACGTCATCGACCATGCCCTGGACCAGCGCGCGCGCGCCGGGTGCCAGCGGGTGCATACAACCGGAGGTGTCCGCCACTTCACGCAGTTTCTCATAGCCGGGGACGCTGAGCGGTGTTTGCATATGCCCCAAGCACTGCACCAGCGGGATGATTTCCAGGCCAAGCTCCTTGGCCACCTTCTGGAAGCGGCGGATGTCATCAGGCGTGTACGCCGCCGGACTGCGGAAGCGCTTGTCCACCGTCCACGGAAACGAATCCTCCCATTCCACCAAAATGACATTATAGCGCGCCGCGGCAAAAATGTGCAGCAGTTGCACAAAACGATCCGCCGTTGGCGGCAGACCCTTGAGGTCCATATGCACCCCCCGCCTCCGGATCACTGGTTTCTCATGGCTGAACAGCCGGTCGAATGTCGTTTTCCCCGCAGGTTTGACGCTTTGTT
>JARFRT010000458.1 GCA_029287105.1 Akkermansiaceae bacterium
CTTTTAAAGCAATGTGATACTCCAGGCTGTCGACCGGATCGTCGGTGGTACCGATGAATTTGACGTTCTGTTGCTTTAATATCCCCCAGCTGCTCATGTCATCCTGGGCGAGCATGCCGTTGGCCTGCTCCCAGATCGCGGGGGCGGTCGATTCGTCGAGGGTCTTGTGAATCCCGAAATAGCGGGCCAGCTCGAGGTGGCTCCAATGATAGATCGGGTTACGCAGCGTCGCAGGCACGGTGGCGGCAAAGGCATGGAACTTCTCCTCCGGACTCGATTCCCCGGTGCAGTATTTCTCGTCGACCCCATTCAGTCGCATCGCCCGCCACTTGTAGTGGTCGCCCTCGAGCCAAATCTCAAACAGGTTGTTAAACTGGCGGTTCTCCGCGAGATCCTTCGGCGACAGGTGGCAATGGTAATCAAAGACCGGCTCCGGCGCCGCGTAATCGTGAAAAAGGCGGACAGCGGTCGGGTTCCGGAGGAGGAAGTTGTCGTTGATAAAATGGCTCATGGCTGATGGATTGAATATGATAAGCGATTCCGCGCATTCCCAGCGAAAAATTCCCCGAGTTAACCACCCTATGTTATCTCATTCATTTTCAACCGCGAATGAACGCGAATAAGCGCGAAAGTTTTGCAGGCGAAGCCTGTCTGTTTTTCTTGCTTGGTATTTGGAGTTTAAAACTTGGAGTTTCTCCCCCTTGGCATTTGGAGTTTGGGTTGCCGAGGGACAGGAGTGTCCCTAGGCCTTCGGCATGCCCGCCGCGGGTGCCGACAAATGTTAGAATCCGATCGCGGCACCGCCATCGACCGGCAGGCAGACGCCATTGACAAATTTTGCCGCTGGCGAGCACAGATAGACGGCAGCCCAGCCGATGTCGTCAGGGTCGCCAAAATCATGCATCGGCGTGCGCGAAAGAATCTTCGCCTTGCGTTCGGGGTCGCTGTTGACCGCCTTGTGCATCATCTCGGAGTGAATCCACCCCGGCGCGATTGCATTGACCCGGACGCCGTGCGGTGAGAAATCAGCCGCCAGGCCGCGCACCAGCCCGAGGTGGGCCGACTTCGCTGCGGTGTAGGCGATGACCTTGGGCATGCCCATGTACGATGTCATCGAGGCGGTAAAGAGGATGTGTCCCCTGCCCCGCTTGATCATGCGCTTACCACACTCGCGTGCGAGCGAAAACGCGGCATTGACGTGAGTTTGCATCAGGTGCTGGAACTCATCGTCGGTGACCTCCTCGGCATTTTTTTTCAGATGGGTGCCCGCGTTGTTGACCAGCGTTGTGATCTCACCATGCTCTAACTCCATTCGTTCGATAAATTCGGCGTTGGAGCAGAGGTTGGTGATGTCGTGGGCGGCGTAGACGGCCAATTCCCCGAGTTTCTCCGCTGCGGCCCGAAGTTTTTCCTCGTTGCGCCCGACCAGGATCACCTTCGCTCCCTGGGTGACCATACACTCGGCCATGCCCAGGCCGATGCCTGAACCGCCGCCGGTGATGAGGATTGTCTGTTCACTGAGGTCAAATGCTGCGTTCTTTTCGATATTCATGATTGCTACCATTTATTGTTAGGTTTCGTTAATCGCTTGGTTGGTTTGGGTTGGGTCGAAATGCGCCATTCCTGCCAATTTTTCTTCATCGATTCAAGCATCTCGGGCATGGATGGCGCGAGGTCATTGCTCTCGTTGCCGTCTTTGGCAAGGTTGTAAAGTTCCCACTGGGGATTTTCACCCCAGAAGACCGCCTTCATCTTACCGATGCGAATAGCTCCGCCGGCGGACCACTGCCAGTAGACCGGATTTTCCCGGACCAGCGGTTTTCCCTCGCGCGACGGCAGCAGGCTGACCCCCTGCATCGGCGTGAGCGGCTTATTTTGATAGGTTTCAGGGTATTGTGCGCCGGCAAGCTCGACCAGGGTCGGCATGATATCGATCAGGTGCCCGGCCCCGTGGTAAAACCCGCCCGGCTTGTTGGTTTTTCCGGGCCAGCGAATGATCAGCGGCGACCGGATCCCGCCCTCGTGGCTGTAGTTTTTCCAATTGCGCAGCGGGGTGTTCTGGACCGTCGCCCAATGTTTCCCGACCGTTTCATAACTTGCCACCGTGCCAAAGTCCTCGAGTTTGGTGGATTTAATCTTTGCCCCTGTTCCCTCGGCGCAGGCGCCGTTATCGGAGGCAAACATGACCAGGGTGTTCTCGAGTTTCCCCTGCTGCTTCAGTTTCGCCAGCACCTTGCCGATGTTCTGGTCGACCCGGTCAAGCATGGCGGCATAGATCTCCATGCGGCGCTTTTCTTTTTCAAGTTCGATGCCGGTTAGCTCACCCCAGGCCCGCCCCTTCCACGGCTGCATTGGTGACTTGGCAGGGTCAATCAGGCCCATCTTGACCATCCGCTGGTAGCGCGCCTTGCGGATCGATTCATAGCCGCTGTCGTACTTCCCCTTGTACTTGGCAATGTCCTCCGGCCACGCGTGGAGCGGGTAATGGGGGGCGGTGTAGGCAAGGTAGAGAAAAAAGGGTTTGTCGGCGTCTTCCTTTTCATCGAGCCAACCCAGCGCCTTGTTGGTGATCGTGTCGGTGAAGTAGAAATTTTTGTCCTCCGGAGTGTACGGGTGATAGGTTTTGGCGTCATCACACCAGAAACGCACCCTGCTTTTTCTCCCTGGTGCCGGCTCGCCCGGTCGTTTCACCCCGGGGTTCCAGAGGTTGCAACAGCCGTCGCGCAAGCCGTAATAGTGGTCGAAGCCGCGATCATACAAGTTTTCCGTGCCGTGGTGTTTCCCGGCAGCCCAGGTCCGGTATCCGGCCGGGCGCAATACCTCGCCGAGGGTGACGGCGCCAGTCAGCTTGCCCGGGTAGTTCGACATACCACACTGCTGGGCATAAAGCCCGGTGAGCAGACAAGCGCGCGACGACATACATTTCGCCGTGTTGTAGAACTGGGTGAACCGGACGCCCTGCGCGGCCAAGGCATCGATGTGAGGCGTGGCAATCTCGCCGCCGTAACAACCGACATCCGACCATCCCATGTCATCGACCAGGATGAACAGGATGTTAGGCTTCTCAGCGGCAGTCCCGCGAAGCAACAGCAGGCCGAGGATCAGCGAGCGCAGCAAAATACTGATGGTTTGTTTCATAAATCAATTATTGGTCATTCTCATTCTCAAGCGAGACCGAAAGCCGACATTTGGTTTTTGGAGTTTAAAGCTTAACCCAACACCTTGGTCGTTCCTCCACCGAACTCCATGTTGATATCCATGTTCGCCTTGTTGGTTTTCCAGGCACCCGCGGTGAAGTCGGGGACTTTGATTGAGTTCGAATTATTCAGCACCGACCACTCGGAAAGCTGCACCACCGAGCTGAATGCAGCCGCATCGTAGACATCCTGGTCGAGGGGCAGGCCGTTACGCAAGCAGTCGATGATGTGCCAGACGTTGATCAGGTCCGAACCGCCGTGGCCGCTGCTGATCGTCTTCCCGAGCCCCTTGCGGAATTTTTCAAACTGCTTGAGCAGTCCGGGCTTGTACTGCTCCATCAGCTTGTTGGCGGTTTTTTTATCCGCCCAGCGGCCGTTGCCGGTGCAGATTCGGTGCGGTGCGGGGTCGTAGAGCACGGACCCCTTGGTGCCGTAGACACCGTGGATCAGGTTGTGCGGCGACGGACTGGTGGCGTCGTGCTGGATGTTGAGGGTGCGGCCTTCCACCGTCTTGATCAGCATCGAGCTCATGTTGCCGCGAAAATCCATCTCGGCAAACTGCTCGAAAAACGGATCCTTTTTGGCGAGCTCCTTCGCTTTCGCCTGCATCATGAAATCCTTGCTTTCGACGGAGACGAGGAAGTCAAACCGGTCGCCGCGGTTGACGTTCATCATCTGCGCGATCGGGCCGAGTCCATGGGTCGGGTAGATGTTTCCTTTCCGGGCGCCATACATCTTGAGCCACCACATGTTCCAGTACATCGATTTGCGGAAATTGTTCCCCATCTTGCTGGTGTTGTAAGCGCCGTCGCCGTGCACGATCTCGCCAAAGAATCCCTGCTTCGCCATGTTGAGCGTGGTGATGTGAAACGGCATGTAGGAGTAGTTCTCCATCATCATGCAGTGTTTTTTGGTTTTCTCCGAGGTTTTGACCATGTCCCAGCACTCCTTGATGCTGACCGCCGCCGGCACTTCCGTGATGACGTGTTTGCCCTGCTCCATGGCATAGACCGCCATGTCCGCGTGCAGGTAGGTCGGGGTGGTGATCAGGATGAGATCGAGGTCCTTGCGCTCGCAGAGTTTTTTCCATTCGTGTTCAGACCCCGCGTAATAATCCGGGGTATGGCCGCTGTTTGCCAATTTCTTTTTGACCCGGCCCAAGCGGTCTTCACTGACATCGGCAACCGCCTTGATCTCAACATCACTGACCCGGATAATCGTGCCGGCATGATGGGTACCGCGGTTCCCCACACCGATGATCCCGACGCGCACCGTGTTGATTTTCGGCGCCCGGTAACCGGACATGTTGAAGCGTTGCTTGTGAGTGGCTTGGAAATCGTCGATCTCCTTCGGCAGGTCACCTATGATACTTTGGAGCGACCCGGCCTCGGCCTCGCTTTCGAAGGCACTCCAGGCAGCAGCGCCGGCCCCGGTCAGGCCCGCAAGTTTGAGAAATTCTTTTCGGTTCATAATATTGAAGAGTGGAAAATGAGCGGCCACGGAGGCTGCGCGCGCAAATTTTAAGGTTTGGTCGGAATAACACAACTCTTACAATGAACCAATTTCGGCACAGGTATGGGGCATTTCTCGCCATCGGTGACCAAGACGGGAAAATGACCCGCCTTCGCTGAGCTAACTCCTGCGCCAAGGCTATGGCGAGACAAGGCGGCGCGGCAGGCGAAATACCCAAGCACCCAAGGAATGGCGAAGTCCTAAACCCGAATATGTGTAACCCATGTATTGACCCTAAAGTGTTACCTATGTTCTGACCCGTACCGGGGCACAGCGAACCAACAACCAACAACCAGCAACCAGCGGAATTCCCGACTTCCCGACTTCCCGACGTCCCGACTTCCCGACTTCAAGACTTCAAGACTTCAAGACTTCCCCAAACCAAAAAATGCCTGGCATTTCTTACGATCTGACTATTCAAATGGCACGAGCCGTGAGTTACTTCTTTCCGACCTCGGCCTCGTATTTCTCTTTATTTTCGCTGATGTAGAGTTCGGCTTCCGTGAGACGACGGCGGGTGTCCTCGAGCCTGAGGACCTTGATGATCTTACCGCGCTGGGCACGGTCGATCGTCTCCGGGGTTTCATCACCGAGCACGCCGAGCGGGACGTTTTCCATCGCCCAGTCGTCGCTGCGTTGGGTCGCGAACGGGATGTCCTTCATACCGCTGGTCTGTAGGTTGGCCAGCGGGTTGCGGCCCCAGGCGTAGCGGAAGTGAATGGGATCGGACACGAGCGGGGTGCTGAGGACGAGACGCTTCCGGTCATATTGCGGCCGCCCCCTGCTGTCCTTGCCCTTGACGAAATAGGCGGCGGTAGCGGGGTGGAATTTGCGGTCCTTGCCGGCGATGGCAAAGCCTTCGATGGCGCCGTCCTCGGGGTCGGAGACATCGCTGTCGAGCTCGAGAAGCAGGGTGTCACCATCGGTCTTCATGCCGGTGAGGATCGGCGGCTTCCACTGGATGTCTTTTTCGAAGCCATACTGGGTCGCCATGGCCCAGCGGGCGATACGTTCACCGGCGGGAATCTTGAGTTGGGGGTGGTACCAGCGGCGGCGAAGGTCGTAGGTGCTGACGAAGCCGATGTTCTTGTCCCCTGCCTTGTAAAGATCGAGAAAGGTCTTGTACTGGGCCGCGCGGATATAGATACCGGCGTCAAACATTTTCTCGCAGTAGTCATCACGGGTCTGCGGGTTTCCGGCAGTGCAGAGCGAAAGGATACCAAACGGCATCTGGGGGTCGTTAAACGCGGCGCGCCATGCGCTGATCATGTGTGGAAAGATGTCCCCATACATGATGGCTCCTGCGGTGCCGTCAAAGGCGTTGTTATACCCCTGGTGGAAAATGGCACCTTTGACGGAAAGACCTGCGATCGGCCCGATCATGCTGGCGTAGCAGTTGCCGGGGCGGTTCTTGTCCATGCTCGGCCCGGGTTCCAGGTCGGCGGGCACCTTCCTGTCGGCGGGGATCGGCCTGCCGGCTTTTTTCATTTTCGCGATCCACTCGTGGTGGCGTTTGATGCGTTCCTTGAGGTCTTTCCGAGCATCCCATTCGGCGACTTTCACATCCCATGAGGCGAGCTTGGCCTTGACCTGCTTGCTGTTGATCTTGCGCAGCACGGGGTCGGGAGCCCAGGCCTCGACGGTGGTGCCGCCGCGCGATGCATCGATCACGCCGATAGGAACGTTGGCCGCCTTGTGGATGCGGCGGGCAAAGACATAACCGATGGCGGAAAGCTCGCGGACTACTTCGGGTGTACAGACATCCCAGTCACCTTTCCGATAATGGCGGCCGGACCATCCACTCCACTCGTGCAGGCGGGCGAAGCTATTTTTGAGTTCCGGGCCATTTTGACTGGGGGTGGTCAGGATGCGGATTTCGGGAAAATTCGCAGAGACGATCTCGAGCGAGCCGTTCTCGATTCGGCTGAGGGGGAATTCCATGTTGCTTTGTCCACCGAGGATCCAGACGTCGCCGAGCAGGATGTTTTCGAGTGTCAGCGTCTTACCCTTCCCCTTGACGGTCAGGCTCTGGGGTTTTGCATTGGCGGGCATGGCGGCCAGGCTGACTTTCCAGCCGCGGTCCTTGGCTGCCGTGGCAGTCTGCGTGTCGCCGCCGAACTGGACGGTGACTTTTTCACCCGGCGCGGCCCAGCCCCAGATGGAGATCGCCTTGTCGCGCTGGATCACCATGTTCGATTGAAAAAGGTTGCTCACGCACAGCCCTTGGCTGATGGCGGGAATGTCGATGACATCCTCCTTGGGCATTTTCTCCTTCGCTGACACCAGGGGCATGGCGGCGGCGGCCAACAGAAAGACAGAGGTCAGGGCACGTGTCAAAACAGTCGATTTCCTGCAGGTGGCACGGTGTCTCCGGGCGGCTGCGGGAACGGGGCGCGGGTGGATGGTCTGGGCGGGTTTCATAGTATTATTGTTTTGAGTCACTTCGGATACGTCCTGATACGTAGGAAATGACGCATCGTTTTCAACATTTCCCACCGGCGTCATATTCGCATCGATATCCGCAAGCTCCCCCTCACCTTGCATGAGGCGATCAATCTCACCGTTACGGACCTCCGCTACTTGGCGCGGAGTCGTATTTTCATTTTCCTGATGACTTCCGCATACTCCGGGTTTTCAGCGACGTTGACGTTTTCGTCGGGATCCTTTCTGCGATCGTAAAGCATGTGTTGGTTGTCACTGTATCTGGTATAGGTGAAATCCTTGGTTGTCACGACCAGTCCGTCGCGCCATTTCGTGAAGGCGGCCTGTTTCCATGGTTGCCCGGGGTCGCGCAGCAGCGCCAGCATGCTTTTCCCCTCAAGATGTTCCGGTTGCTGGATACCGGTCAGCTCGCACAAGGTCGGGTAGAGGTCGAGCAGCTCGACGATCCCCTCGGTTTTGACATTCTGCTTATATCCCGGCGCGCTGATAATCAGGGGGACCTGCGTGCTGTTATGGAGGAGATTGTGCTTACTCCAGTAGTTATGCTCGCCGAGATTCCAGCCATGGTCACCCCAGACTACGACGATGGTGTTGTCACGCAACTTCAGTTCATCCAGTGTTCCGAGGAGTTTCCCCACGAGCGCATCCGCATAACTGACACA